>JAGNSQ010000067.1:0-1141 GCA_017987975.1 Saprospiraceae bacterium | reverse complement strand
TGGATATTAATCAGGATGATATAAAAATTATTGTATCAGGAACCCTCAAACAATATGACCAAAAAATCAATGCCATTTATGTAAGTACCTCTCTTGAACACCTGGGAATTGATAAAGAAACCGGTCATGACATCAGTCAACATCAGTTTGATCTTACAAACAGAACTTCCAGTTTATTTGCAGATCGTTATTTTCATTTTGAAATTAGCGTGCCCATGGCTGAAGAAAGACAGACCGGTTTTTTGGCTGTTATGGACAACGAAATAAATTTCAAAAATAGACAGGCAGTAACGGGTGGATACCTATATGGAAACATAGCCAAAGGCAGCTTTGTTGCTCATATTTATGGTTTAAAAAATGGAAGGTATGCCTTGCTGGCCTTCATAGATCAGAATCAGAACAGAAAGTTGGATTTTGGTAAGAAGGATAAAATAGGGGAAAAATATGCCACCTTTAGCGATCAGAATTTTGGCAGCGAGAAGGAATTGACTTTTTGGAACACATCAGCAGAATTTTCTAAAATCAATGCAGATGTAACGGTAGTTTGGAAACAAAGGAGTTGATCGGTACCGGAAATCCCATGGAAGCAGCAATATTTTTATTCTCATTTTGATTAAATCTCAGTTTAAGATCTATTGTTGTTTTATTTTTCCTTTGGCAGATAAAAAAGTTACTTATTTTTGATTTACTGATCACTGAGAAGTCCGTATTATGTTCTGACCAGAGGATCAGGTAACAACTAAAAAACAAAAATTATGATGGTAATAAAGAAGTGGTTAATTCCCACAACATGGGCGTGTTTTGCCTTAATTTATGTGGTTTCCTGTAAGGAAGAAGTGACTCAAAAAGAAAACGAAGCAGCAGTTGTGGCCGAAAAGAGTGCCGCAGATGTTGTTGCTCATGGCAAGTACCTGGTCGAAATTATGGGCTGTCATGATTGTCATTCTCCAAAACGAATAGGAGCCAACGGTCCGGAACACATCCCTGAGCTAATGTTGTCGGGATACCCGGCAGACCGACCCATTGTAAAGATGGACAGCAAGTTGCTAAAACAAGGCTTTGCTATGTTGTATCCCGATCTGACGGCGGGTGCTGGTCCCTGGGGTATGTCATTTGCCGGCAACCTCACACCGGATGAATC
>JAGNSQ010000194.1 GCA_017987975.1 Saprospiraceae bacterium | reverse complement strand
CTAAAAGAAAAGTACAACAAAGAGGTCATCATACTGGAAACAGGATATATCTGGACCCTGGCTTCAAATGACCAGGCAAATAACATCATCAATGAAGTTCATCCCTCTTATTCACCTCCATCTATCAATGCGCAGTATCGATGGCTCAAAGATTTAAGTTCTGCCGCTGAACAAGCAGGTGGTATGGGTGTATTGTATTGGGAACCTGCCTGGGTGAGCTCATCATGCAATACCCAATGGGGCAAAGGTTCGCATCAGGAAAATGCTACCTTTTTTGATTTTAATAGCAATGCCCAGGCCGATGGTGGATTTAAATGGTTGCGCGAAGGTAAAAGTACCCAAACTTCAGATGTACATTCAGGTGCTTTTATGCAGTTTGATAGCCTGTCAAAGACATTACATTTTGTTCAGGCTGTGATGGGGCGTTTGTCAGTTCACGGCGTAGATGGCAAACTTTTATATCAATTAGAATTAAAAGGTGAAGAAGCCATCCAGCTTCCCTCAGCCCTTCACGGACTTTGTATTATAAGCCTTCAATCAGAAAAGATCGGGCCTGTTACAAAATCAATTACCGTATATCTACCCTAGTATGAATTCAGGAAAAAATCCTGCGGTAGGGTTTATTTTCATAACCCTGCTTATCGATGTAATTGGATTTGGGATCATCATACCTGTTTTGCCCAAACTTTTGGCGGAGATGAACCATATTTCCATCAATGAAGCGAGTAAATATGGTGGATATCTATTGTTTTCTTTTGCTTTTGCTCAATTTCTTTTTTCTCCAGTGATGGGCAATCTGAGTGATCAGTATGGCAGAAGGCCGGTTTTATTGTTTTCTTTGTTGGGCTTTGGCTTAGACTACCTCATCCTCGCCTTTGCTCCCACCTATTCCTGGCTATTGGCCGGCAGGATTATTGCTGGTATCACAGGCGCTAGTTTTACAACAGCCGCAGCCTACATAGCAGATATCAGTACCCCGGAAAACAGATCAAAAAATTATGGAATGATTGGCGCTGCTTTCGGTTTGGGCTTCGTCATAGGTCCCTTAATGGGTGGATTATTGGGACACCTAAGTCTCAGAGCTCCTTTTTATGCTGCCGCGGTTCTATCCCTGCTTAATCTTTGTTATGGTTACTTTGTATTACCCGAATCTCTTTCTCAAGAGCTAAGAAGACCCTTTAGCTGGAAAAGAGCCAACCCCCTGGGCACCCTCCGACAATTGGGACGATACAAACAAATAGCCTGGTTATTAGTAGCATATTTCATGTTGTATTTGGGCTCCCACGCAGTGCAAAGCACCTGGAATTATTTTACCATGTACCATTTCCGTTGGAGTGAAGCCATGGTTGGGTTTTCTTTGGCTTTGGTGGGCGTACTGGCAGGCGTGGTACAAGCTGGATTGGCACAGAAAGCCGCAAACAGCTTAGGCATAGGCAAAAGTGTATATCTGGGTTTCGCTTTGTACACCATTGGCATGTTTTTATTTGCCTTTGCCAATGCAAGCTGGATGATGTACGTATTTCTGATTCCCTATTGTTTCGGTGGTATTGCCATGCCCAATTTACAGTCGTTAATGGTAGGTAAAGTGCCTGCCAACGAACAAGGCGAACTGCAGGGTGGGCTCACCAGTTTAATGAGCGTAACCACAATCATCGGTCCAATGCTGATGACACACATATTTTATACTTTTACCCGGTCTGATGCTCCCATAGTGTTTCCCGGAGCTGCCTTTTTTCTGGGCGGTATTTTTATGTTGATTAGCTTTATTATTACCTTTTATTTATTAAAAAATTACGACACTCAAAATGAAAGCTCTGGTATTTGAAAATATTCATACGCTCCCTGATTTTAAAGAAATTGTGGTAAGTCCAAAAGAAAATGAGGTTGAGGTAAACATTACAGCTGCAGCCCTAAATCACAGAGACATATGGATTACCAAAGGCCTCTATCCCGGATTGGTACCGGGCACCATCATGGGTGCTGATGGAATGGGATGGTACGGAGGTAAACGTGTAGTAATCAATCCCGGAATAGAATGGGGAAATAATGAAAGATATCAATCCACAAAATTCAGGGTATTGGGGGTGCCCGACCACGGCACCTTTGCTGAAAAGATATGTTTACCCGAGTCGTATATTTTCGAAGCTCCCGATCATTTGACAGATGAAGAAGTAGCAGCTCTGCCTGTTGCTGGTGTTACAGCGTATCGGGCTTTATTTACAAGGGCCTGCTTAATGCCGGGCGAACATGTGTTGGTCACTGGCCTGGGTGGTGGCGTGGCCCTAATAGCAGCCCTTATGGCAAAGGCCTATGGGGCTAAAGTGTTTTTCACTACAGGCAGCAATGAAAAATTACAAAAAGGACTTCAATTGGGATTTGATGGAGGTGTCAATTATAAAGATGAAAAGAGCATAGAAAAACTGGCAGAACAATGCGGTCATATTGATGTTATCATCGACTCTGCAGCCGGCGATGGGCTTGCTCAATTGATGAAACTTTGCACCTTTGGCAGTCGAATCGTATTGTATGGCGGTAATTTAGGTAAAATCAACGGCATCAATCCACAGCCACTGTTTTGGAAACAAATGGAAATTATAGGCTCTAGCATGGGATCACCCACAGATTTTAAAGATATGATTGGCTTTGTGGACAAACATAAGTTACGCCCTGTAGTAGACAGCGTTTTTTCAATGGAAGCATATGGCAAAGCTTTTTCAAGAATGGAAGAAGGAAGCCAGATGGGTAAAATAGTTTTAACCATTCAGCAGTAGTGAAGAAGATCCTTCTTATATCTGACAACCATGGCTACGTGGCCAATGAATTAATGCCCTTTGTGAAAGAAGCAGATGAAATATGGCATGCTGGAGATATTGGAAGTTTGAATTCGATCACCATGTTTGAAAAAAACAAAACATTCAGGGCTGTATATGGTAATATTGACGATGCAGAAACCAGAATGACCTATCCCTTGCGATTGAGTTTTTACTGTGATGGGCTCAAAATCCTAATGACCCATATTGGTGGTTACCCGGGAAAATATCCGACATCGATAAAAAATTGGATTCAGGAAGAAAAAGCAGATGTCTTTATTTGCGGTCATTCTCACATTTGCAAAGTGATGTTTGACCCCAAACTCAATCACTGGCATTTCAACCCGGGTGCATATGGACACCATGGCTTTCATCACATAAGAACAGCACTCAGGTTTACCATAGAAGGAAAAAAAATTTCAGACCTTTCTGTCATTGAATTGGGGAAAAGAGGTCGAGAGACCTATGAAATGACAATAAAATGACTTTTATAGAGGTCGATAAGATTATCTTTGCCCTTCAAAATTTTTTATGGCATTGCATAACGATTTGTTGTTAAGGGTATTAAGAGGTGAAAAAGTGGAAAGACCTCCGATTTGGTTGATGCGACAAGCTGGCCGAATTTTGCCGGAGTACAGAGCTGTTCGCGAAAGACTCAGTGGATTTATAGAATTGGTGCAAAGTCCGGATTTAGTAGCAGAAGTAACCATACAACCAGTTGATGCCCTTGGGGTAGATGCAGCTATCTTGTTTTCAGATATTTTAGTGGTGCCGGAAGCAATGGGACTACCTTACGAAATGATTGAGGCCAAAGGTCCATGGTTTCCCAAAACCATTGAAAACTTGGCCGATGTTGAAGCCTTAATTAGTGGAGAAGATGCTGCCCAACATTTGCAGTATGTTTATGACGGCATATCAAAAACCCTTGTTGCCCTAGACGAAAGGGTACCCCTTATCGGTTTTTCAGGAGCCCCCTTTACGCTATTTTGTTATATGGTTGAGGGAAAAGGAAGTAAAACTTTCTCGAAGGCAAAAAAAATGCTGTATACAAGACCAGATATAGCTCATCAACTATTGCAAAAAATAACAGACACCATCATTGCTTACCTAAAACAAAAAATTAAAGCTGGTGTCAGTGTAGTTCAGATATTTGACTCATGGGCAGGAGTTTTAGACAGTGCTACTTACAACCGCTTTTCAATTCCTTATTTGTCTCAGATCAATGAAGCCTTAATAGATAGCTGTCCTGTTATTTTGTTTCCAAAAGGAGCCTGGTTTAGTCTTCAGGCTTTGCATGACATAGGCAGTTCAGGTCTAGGTATTGATTGGAATATAGACGCTGCCTATGCCCGCTCTATCACTGGTCCCGACAAGGTACTTCAGGGCAATCTGGATCCTTGTGTTTTATATGCCGATGAGGAAACTATTAGCAAAGAAGCCATACGAATGTGTACCGACTTTGGGCGCAATCACATAGCCAACCTCGGGCACGGAGTTTACCCAGATACACCGCTTGATAATGTAAAACACTTTGTCAATACCGTCAAACAATTCAGCTATTGATAGCTGTTTACGTATAAATTATTTCCAAAAGAAGTACCTGAGAGATTTTAATATTAAAAAAATTTATAATCCGTAAACATATTAGACAAATTCTATATATATTTGCCTGATGAACCAACACACGCCGGATTAATGAACATAGATCGCATATCCAAAAGATTTGCAGAAGTAGTGCAATTGCTTGATAGCAAGGGAGTTGTAAAGTCTATAAGCCAACTGGCCGACACACTTGACACCCATAAACAATCCTTAAGTGAAATTTTAAAGGGTAAAAGGAACCTAACCATGGAGCTTGCCAGTAAGATCTGTGATATTTATAATGT
>JAGNSQ010000193.1:2414-4724 GCA_017987975.1 Saprospiraceae bacterium | reverse complement strand
CGCCACTGCAGCTCATCCTTTGCAATATGTACCATATTGACAACCCTACCGGCAATATCAAAATAAAAGACGCCAAGGCCTTCCTCAATCCCCGACATCCACTACTTAAAAAATCGGTTCCTCTTTCATTGGGCGACAATTATCGCTCCTTCCGCATTGTAGGCACCAACCACGATATCTTATCACTCTATGGTGGTCAAATCAAAGAAGGCAGTCTTTGGAAAAAAGACCTGGAGGTCACCATAGGAGCCACGGTAGCGCGCAAGGCAGGATTAAAAATAGGAGATGCCTTTGTAAGTTCACACGGCTTTGACGAAGATCCCGACCTGGCCCACGATCATGCTAAATTTAAGGTAAGCGGTATTTTAAAAGGCACGGGCACAGTACTTGACCAGCTCATCCTTACCAATACGGCCTCGATCTGGGAGATGCACGCCCACGCGGAAGCAGCCGCTGAAGACCACAAAGATCACGATCACAGCCATGCAGCTGCCGATACTCTGGATCAGCATGTGCACGACAATTCCAATTTGGATTTATTGGCTCATCCGGAGGAGCAGATCACTTCCATCCTGGTGCAATACAAGAGTGCCAGCAATTACCAGGCGCTCAACATGCCCCGTGCCATCAATGAAAACACCTCTATGCAAGCGGCATCACCCGCTTATGAGATCAATAAGTTATACGATATGATCGGTACAGGAACCGAGACCATAAGGTACATTGCCCTTTTGATAGCGGTAGTATCCCTGATTAGCATCTTTATTTCCCTCTATCAATCCATGAAGCAACGCAAGTACGAGTTGGCCTTACTTAGGGTAATGGGCAGCAGCAGAGCAGGCCTGTTTTTGCTTATTTTGATCGAAGGGTTGGGCATTGCCTTTTTGGGCTGGCTGTGTGGCATGGTATTGAGCCATGTGGGCATGTCAATCCTGGGCAACTACCTCACCGAAGACTTTGGCTATGATTTTCAAGCCTGGGTCTTGTTGGAAGAAGAGTGGTACTTGTTTTTTATATCCCTTGCCTTAGGAGCCGTAGCAGCCCTGGTACCAGCCTGGAAGGCAGCGAATACTGACATCAATCAGACCCTGGGTGAAAAATAGCGCTCCACCGAACTGCAACTTTTTGACAACAGCCATCGTTTTCAGAAATATGAGAAGAAACATTTTAATGTTGATTTGTATGCTTTTGTCTGTTTGGGGCATGGCACAAAAATCATCATGGGCTACCCTGAGCCTGGTGAGCACTACCACCAGCTTTGATGCTGCCTATGGCATCGAGGTTAAAAAAGTTAAGGTAAGTCCCGCCGTTAAAGCCATGCAGGGCACCGAGTTGGAAGTAGACGGCTATATTATACCCCTAACAGGCAAGCTGGCACAGAACCATTTTATGCTTTCCAAATTCAGCGAAAAGATGTGTTTTTTCTGTGGCAAAGCAGGCCCCGAAACCGCCATGCAGGTCTTTCTGGCTGGGGGCAAAAAAATACCCTACACCGATGAAAAGATTAAAGTAAAAGGCGTGCTCCGCATCAACGAAAACGATCCCTCCGGCTTGTTGTATACCCTGGAAGCAGCTCAAATCATCAATTAGACATGAAACAACTTTCGATACTAATCGCATTTATCACCATCGCTTCCACAGCAAGCACTTATGCCCAAACGGAAAGTGTATGGAAGACCCTGGCCAAAATCACCTACCGCAAAGAATACGATGAGCTCATGGGCTTTAAGATCGACAAGCCCGTATTCAGTGACGCCATCAAAAACATGGAAGGCAAAACCATCACGGTCAAAGGCTACATCATTCCTGTTGAAGGATATAAGTCGCACAAGGAATTTATCTTCTCTGCCTTCCCCTATAGCATGTGTTTTTTCTGTGGTGGCGCCGGCCCTGAAACAGTCATGGAAGTTGGTGCCAAGGAAGCCATTAAATACACCACCGAACAAATCACTCTCACGGGCACTCTCCGCCTCAACAGTGATGACATCAACCGCCTGATGTTTAAAATCGATCACGCGGTCCGCGTTGATAAATAGGAGCGGGGTAACCGAGCAACGGAGCATCGGGAGCAACGGGAGCATCAGGAGTATCTGTATATGAGGGCGCACCTGTTTAGGGATTGGAGAACTAGGATTTGATGCCCAGCCGAGCAAACGCTCATATGCATTTTGCTGAAGCTAGGGCTTCCCATTTTTAGAATAAGACTCAGTCCTTAATTACCTTCATTCCCTAAATGTTGAAGAGCTGGGGAAGACTATTCCAACGAGTCAGTCTATCAGAGGAATATTTTGGAATGAGGTAAAAGAAAAG
>JAGNSQ010000193.1:0-2314 GCA_017987975.1 Saprospiraceae bacterium | reverse complement strand
CCACATTAATTTGGTGAATTAAAAACTTAATGCCACTCAATGCTCTAAATGTTGAAGAAACAGGGAAAGTCCATTCCAAGGAGTCAGTCTATCAGAGGAGTATTTTGGATTTAGGTAAAATAAAGGGAGCTATTTTAAAAGACTGAACCCATAAGAATGAGCAAAGTTTTATTTGAAATGCACTACAAAACTGCATTTTATAGGTATGAAGCCACATTAATTTGGTGAATTAAAAACTTAATGCCACTCAATGCTCTAAATGTTGAAGAAAAAGTGAAAGCCATTCGAATGGAGTATGTCTATAGATGGGAAAACTTGGATTTAGGTAAAACAAAGGAAGCCATTTTAAACGACCCAACCCATAAGAAGGAGCAAAATTTTATTTGAAACAATGAGGGAATTAGGTGAATTAAGAATTTTTATGAAGTCAAAGTCCTTAATTACCTTCATTTTCTAAATGTTGAAGAACCAGGGAAAGCCCATTACAATGACTCAGCCTTTAAGAGGAGTATTTTGGATTTAGGTAAAACAAAAACAGTCCTTATAAAGACTAATCTATTAAAAAAGGGCGAGTGAATTTTTACATCATTAAGGGAATTCAGAGAATTAAGAAAGTGTAATAAAGACATAGCCCTTAATTACCTTCATTCCCTAAATGTTGAAGAGCTGGGAAAAACTATTCCAACGAGTCAGTCTATCAGAGGAATATTTTGGCTCTGCTAATACCGTTCAGTTATCCCAACATAGCCAACTCTCTAATCAGAATTTTATTTGGTTTTCTGTCTGAAAAATGAATAATATTTGCCTCTTTTAATTCATTGAGGATGCGGGCAACCGTTTGACGGGAGGTGTCGGTAAGGAAGGCTATTTCTTTGTGCGACATACCATGGTTGATCAGTATTTCGTTCAAACCGATGGTAATGCCGTGCATTTTGGCGGTTCTGCGGATAAAGCCGGTGATTCGTTCCTTGGCTTTCAAAAAAACAAAAGATTGCATGCGTTCTTCCAGGTCCTGGATGCGGGTGATCATAATGTTTGCGAGGGTGGCCATTAGTTCTCCGTTGGAAGCGACAAGACGTTTGAAAGTTCTTACATCAATTTTTAACACCTGGCTATCGGTCAGGGCTTCGGCAAATTCAAGTCGGTGGGCCGTTGATGTAAAGATGTTTTCTCCAAAAATTTCATTTTTATAGGCAATGTACTTTACCAATACCTTATTGCCCTCTGTCTGGGCAGCCAGTTTGATAGAACCTTTCAATACAATGAACACATGTTGGATCGCATCGTTGTATTGGTAGATGCGTTTGTGTTTGCCCACATTGATGACAGATGAAGCTTTGATCAGCTCGTCTTTGTGTTCTGCAGAAAGGCATTCCAACAGGGGAATGGATTGGATCAAATCTGTAGTGAGGGTAAAGTTTGTCATATCTTGTCGAATTTGTCTTATAAGATGATAGATTTTCCAAAATCCCCTATTTTTGAAAGAATTTTTTAAAAATATTTTTGTGATCAAAACAGATGTTCTTGTAGTGGGTGGCGGTGTAGCCGGACTTTCTTTCGCGATTTGGATGGCTGAAAAACGCAAAGACCTGGAAATCACAGTGTTAACCAAGGCCGATGTCACAGAGAGCAATACACGGTACGCCCAGGGTGGGGTAGCGGCGGTTTGGAACAAAGACATCGATGATCACGACAAACACATAGCCGATACCCTCGATGCCGGCGACGGCCTTTGTGATTATGAGGTGGTCAAGATGGTAGTGGAAGAAGGTCCACTGAGAGTACAGGAGATCATCGACTGGGGTGCCAGATTTGATAAAAACAAAGAAGGTAATTACGACCTTGGCAAAGAAGGAGGTCACTCAGAGAATCGAATTCTCCATTACAAAGACATCACAGGCTGGGAAATCCAGCGCACCCTCAATGAAAAAGCAAAGGCCTTGCCCAACATCAAAATTTACGAACAGTACTTTGCCATCAACATCATTACCCAGCACCATCTGGGCCGAAATGTTACCCGACTGACTCCTGATATAGAGTGTTATGGAGCCTATGCGCTGGATAAAAGCACCAGAAACATAGAAACCATCCTGGCCAGAGCCACCGTCATTGCCACGGGAGGTGCCGGTCAGGTGTACAAAAGTACCACCAACCCCGTCATTGCATCGGGTGATGGCATGGCCATGGTCTACCGCGCCAAAGGCAGGCTGGCCAACATGGAGTTTGTGCAGTTTCACCCTACCTCGCTTTACAATCCGGCAGGAGAAAACCCGTCGTTTCTGATTTCAGAGGCGGTCAGGGGTTTTGGCGCCGT
>JAGNSQ010000066.1:16338-17788 GCA_017987975.1 Saprospiraceae bacterium | reverse complement strand
CCGCTTACTGCTGTCTGTTAGCCGTTTCCATTGAGCGGTTCCCGGCCTGTCTAACTGGCGTTAGCCAGGTAGATCAGCCGTTATCTGTTCCCTACAACAGCTTTTCCAGCATAGGGCCAGGCACCTCCGAATAATATTTGAAGTTGCCACTCGCGGCGCTCGTTGTTCCTTCTCTAAAATGATCCCTACATGCCAACGGTAAGTAGGGACCATTTTTTTGGCTTCGCCAAACCGTTCAGTCACACCTCCGATCCCTCCAACACCTCTGACACCTCCGACACCTCTGACACCTCCGACACCTCCGACACCTCCGACACCTCCGATCCCTCCGATCCCTCCAAAATCACTCCTCCTTCTTATTTTGCTTCTCCTTCTCCAACTTCTTAAAATATCCCCTAAACAAAAAATTGTGCTTCAAAGCTTCCAGGTTTTCATTCAGCTTAATGCCCGCCAGGTGCAATTGTTCCAGAGTGCCATCTACTTTTACCATAGTGGAATCTACCCGAATAGCAAGAGTAGTGTCATTGACCAAATAATCAATAGTGCCTTTGCCATTTTTAAGACTGGTGATGGTAGATTGTAGGTCGGCAACAGCATCGTTGAGTTTACAGCTGGTTTGATCCAGTTGAACAGCTACATTTTTGATATGACCAGCGGTGGCGCTGTCTTTGAGCATGGCAACCATTCCGTTTTTATCGCTGAGAGAAAGAATAAGGGCATCGGTGTGCTGCATAATTCGCAAAGCAGCGGCTGATGTGTTTCTGAAATTTTTAATGGCAGTCGAGATTTCAGTAGCTGCTTCTTTGTCTTTGATCAATACAGAAAATGGACCTTCACCGGCATTGATGGCGCGGGTTATTTTTAAAAGATCTGCGGTGAGTAGGGCAGCGTTTTCGTTGGTCACGTTGAGGGTAGAGAGCATGTCTTCGGTTGAAATTTTTCGATAGGAGGTGATGGTGTCTCCATCCATAAGGGGGGCTGATGCATGATCTCCCGGAATGATGTTGATAATCATATTGCCTACGAGTCCGTCTGTGCCAATGGCAGCTGTAGCGCCTTTTCTGATGTGTTGCGAAGCATCTTTGGCTATGGCCATGGCAATGATGATGGTGGAATCATTTACCATCTGTATATCGGTCACGGTACCTATGTTGAGGCCTGAAAACCTAACATTGTTGCCGGTCTTTAGCCCGCTTATGTTGTTGAAGCTGGCATATACTTTTACATTGCTTCCAAACATGCTTTGTTGGTTACCAATGAGGTAGATGCCAATAATAAACAGAACCAATCCTGCTATTACAAAGATGCCTAATTTGAGTTTTTGTGCACTGGATTTTTCTCTCATTTCATAATCATTTAAAAAAGGCTTGAATTTGTGGATCTGTACACGCTTGTAAATATTCAAAGGTGCCCTCCGCATAATTTTTTCCATCGATCAATAAGATCATCC
>JAGNSQ010000066.1:15037-16238 GCA_017987975.1 Saprospiraceae bacterium | reverse complement strand
AGGTTTTCACCTTCGTAGAGGTCCATGTCAAAGCCGTTTAAGACTGCATTGTCGCCAAACCTTTTGTAGAGATTGCGGATCTTGATAACTGTATTTTTTTGACTTTCCTCTTCCATCTTACAATTCATAAAATATATCAGAAACCAAAACCGCCAAAAAGTCGAGGATAAACAAAAACATACTTGTATATACCACAGCCGAGTTGGCCGCCCTGCCTACGCCTTCTGTACCTTTGCCACAGGTATACCCTTTAAAACATCCTACCAGTCCAATGGCAAATCCAAAAAAGAATGACTTGATGGTGGATGGCACAATGTCACCAAATTCAAGCGACCCAAACACTTCATTAAAATAAAGCTGAAATGAAACTTCTCCTTTGATATTTTCCACCAGATAGGAACCATAAAGGGCAATGGCATCACCCAATACCACAAGGATGGGCAGCATCAATGTAGTAGCAAGTATGCGTGTCACCACCAGGTATTTAAATGGATTGGTCCCCGAAACCTCCATGGCATCAATCTGTTCTGTCACCCGCATAGAACCCAGCTCCGCCCCAATGCCCGATCCAATTCTACCTGCACAAATAAGCGCGGTTATAATAGGACCTATTTCTCTAATAATTGAAATGCCCACCATGGATGGCATCCATGACACTGCCCCAAATTCCTGTAAGGTGGGTCGCGACTGCAAAGTAAACACCAAACCAATGATAAAGCCCGTAATACCTACCAGCAACAGCGACTTATTACCCATATAATAACACTGCCGCAGAAATTCTCTGTACTCAAAAGGCCTCTTGAACGCCTCTCTGAAAAACCGGCCGGCAAAATAAGCCAAGTCTCCAATCTCTATCAGTATACTCTTTAAATTGTCGATGACCTTCGATTTTTATTAAAGGTAATCTAATAATCACTAAAAAGCAATAATAGTAATCACCTTTCTCAATAGGTTTTGTCAGTTGGGGCGAACGATGTTAGCCCATATATTCAAATGAAACGCCTCACTTCGTTCGGCTAAATGGTGCGTCGAGCCGCACTCTCCGATATGTTCAAATATTAGGGGAATGGTGATTGGGAAGTGATAGAATCCCTACATAGAAACGGCAAATAGATAGCATTTTTTGGACTTCACCAAACCGTTCAGTCACAGCTCCTCTCCTCCGATCCCTACACCGGCTTTGCCTGCATAGGGACAGGCA
>JAGNSQ010000066.1:5102-14937 GCA_017987975.1 Saprospiraceae bacterium | reverse complement strand
GGGGACCAGAATGACAGGGCATTGGCTTTCACTCGCTACCCGGTGGGATACAGATCCGAGCAGACTTTCAAATAAATTGCTGGCTCCATGTGAGCCCATGATGATATATTCGTATTTGGGAGATGCATCGATAATGACATCGCCGGCAAGTCCTTCTTTGATGACTGCCTGGATAGGGGTACTGCCCAACAAGTCGCCAACAAAATCAACTTCAGCGGCTTTGGCAGTTTTTTCTAATAACTCGGTCTTGGCTTCGAGACTGTGGTCTTCGTCGTAAGGATGTTTGGCTACCTCGATGTACGATGGGTGGTGCACATGCAGAAGGTCTAATGAATAATACTTTTGTCTGCAGAAAATTTTGGCAAAATGTAAGGCAGTGGAGGCAGATGAAGAAAAATCGGTGGGCACCAATATTTTCCTCATCTGGTCCTTGCCGTACAGCGCAGCTATGCGGTGGTAAAGCTTGATGATGCCCATCTTAAAATCACCTTCTTTTGAGAGTTCTATGGGCTGGTCACCATTGATGGCCACAGACGGTACGGAGTTGATGTTGTCCGAAATGAATCGCGCTACATCATTGATCTCCTCAATCCTGTACTCTAGTTGGTTGAATACGAGGTAGTCAACCAGACTTTTTTTCAAGAATTGGTAACCAGAGGTACCCGTGCCATATAATTTCAGCTCTACCATAGCTTTGGCTGTATTATTTTTCGTATTCGTTGATGGCTGAATTGTCTTCAGCCAGATTTTTGATGATGTCGTGGGTTGTGATGATGCCTACAATCCTGCCATTTTCCAATACAGGAAGGGCGTGGAAAAGGTTTTTCTTAAATACATCCAAAGCCACGTTGATGCGATCATCAATGTCTAACTTGCCCAGGCCTTTGATCATGATGGATTTGACTTTGTAATTGTTGAGCTTAACATCAACTAAAATGTTGTCAAAGGCATCGTCATTAAAGCCTCTCTTAAAAAATGAAAAGTCAGATTTGCTCAACATACCCACTAACTCTCCTTCGTAAACTACAGGAATGTGGTGAATGTGAAACTTGTCAAAAATCTCCTGAGCAGTTTGAAGGGTGTCTTCAGGCTCAATCGTGATCGGATTTTTGGTCATAATGGTGGAAACCGGTGCTAATAAATTCATAATAATGCTTATTTTTGATGCAAGATCGGTAAACTATCGGGGGGTATAAATGACCGAAGTCATGCCCAACGCTGATATAAGTAATGTTTGTTTTTTGACCAAAAGCCTAATTTTATTCCGTTTTATATGGTAAATGATGTTGATTTAAGAATATTATTTGAATCTGTCCTGGAAACAGCCGTCGACAGCATCATTATCATTGACTCAAAAGGTACGGTTATCAATATCAATCACGCCACCGAAATCCTCCTGGGATATTCCAAAGAGGAAGTAGTTGGTCAAAATGTTCGTATGCTTATGAATGCGCACGATGCATCTCATCATGATACTTATATGGGGCGATACCTGGAAACAAAAAGTCCAAAAATTATAGGCATCGGCAGGGAAGTGCTGGCTCGCCATAAAATGGGTGAACTGATTCCGGTACGATTGGCCGTGAGTGAGGTTATACTCAATGATAGAATTATTTTTACCGGCATCATCCACGACCTCAGGGAAATAAGAAAGGCTTATGATGAACTGGCCAATCTCAACAAAGAACTCGATAAAAGGGTGGTAGAACGTACCTATCAGGTAGAAAAGGTGGTAAATCAATTACTTTCTACCAATACACGCTTGAAAAAAGAAGTGAAAGAAAGGGTGGAAGCCGAACAGATGCTACGCTCTAAAGAAGAACAACTGCAGACAGCCCTTTCTTCCGAAAAAGAACTCAATGAGCTGAAATCCAGGTTTGTCTCTACTGCTTCTCATGAATTCCGCACACCTTTAGCCACCATTCTCTCCTCAGCTTCCATCATTATGAAATATAATAAAGATGAAGAACAGGGCAATAGGGAAAGGCACGTAGGTAAAATTAAAAATGCGGTCAACCACCTCACTGTACTACTCAACGACTTTTTGTCCTTGAGCAGGCTTGAAGAGGGTAGGGTCAATGTGATGGCTGAGCCAATAGCCCTTGATCTTTTGTTAAAGGAAATTGAGGAAGATTTATCAGGTATCCAAAAACCTGGTCAAAATCTGAATTTTCAACTGGAGGCAGGAATAGCGCTGGCTTCTGACCGCAACATCTTAAAAAATATTTTATTTAATCTTATTTCAAATGCTATCAAGTATTCGGAGTTAACCATCGACATCAGCGCAAAAGAAGTAGTTGATAAAATAGAAATTTCGATAAAAGATCAAGGCATTGGCATTCCGGCCGAAGACCAAAAACACCTGTTTACCCGCTTTTTCAGGGCTACCAATGTAGGAAATATCCAGGGCACCGGTCTGGGACTCAACATTGTAAAAAGATATTGTGAACTCCTCTCCGCTGATATAAGTGTGCAAAGCATTTATGGCGAAGGGACTACCGTTTTGATAAAGATTCCAAAGCATACAAATCAAAAAAATGATGAAGAAAATTCTGGTCATTGAAGACAACACTGACGTACGAGAAAACATAGCAGAAATTTTAGGCCTTGCCGGCTACGAGATAGAAACTGCTGAAAATGGCAAGGTGGGCCTGGTGAAGGTAAATCAATTTAAACCCGACCTCATCATTTGTGATGTGATGATGCCTGAACTTGATGGTTATGGTGTTTTGAAAATCCTGGCTTCCAATCCACAATTTGCCACTGTGCCCTTTATTTTTTTAACAGCTAAATCTGAAAAAGTGGATTTGCGCAAGGGCATGTCATTGGGCGCCAGCGACTACATTACCAAACCTTTTGACGACTCAGATTTATTGGAATCCATTGCGGTGCGTCTCAAAAAGAGTGATCTGGTCACTCCTGCAGAAAGTCACCACATGAAAAGTCTGGATGCCATCCCTTCCAACTATTTTAATGATAAACTCAGGACCTTTGCTGCTGAATTTGAACTTCGAAAATTCCGCAAAAAAGATGTTATTTTTGAAGAAGGCAACAACGCCCGATATATTTACTTTTTAGATGAAGGTAAGATCAGGGTTTTCCGAACCAACGATTTTGGCAAGGAACTCACTACCCGCATTGTCAATGCCCATGAGGTTTTTGGCTTCCTGGATGTACTCAATAGCAAGCCATATTCCAAAAGTGCACAAACTTTGGAAGACAGTAATATCAGACTGATTCCCATCAAAAATTTCATAGATCTTTTTTACACCGATCACGATTTTACCCTTTCTATGATGAAACACCTTGCCATCTATTCTACCATTCTCGAAAATGGACTGGTACACCAGGCGTATAGCTCTGTGCGCAAAAAAGTGGCCAATGCTCTGATCCAGTGTTATGAAAAAAATGAAGCCAATCCGGTAATTTCCATGATGAGAGACGACCTCGCCTCTATAGCAGGTACTGCCAAAGAAACGGTTATTCGTACACTATCTGACTTCAAACACGAGGGCATCATCGACATCGAAGAAACGGACATTTTTATTAGCAATGTAAATGCACTTATCAATATGCCGCAGTAATGCACATAGGTTGAGTTACCTTTAATAAAATAAATAGGGGAGTGACCTTTTTGGTTGGCTCCTTATTTCTTCAGCGCAATTGGGGCTTGTTACGACTTAATCTTGTGCAATGCTTCCGCAAGTGAATGAACATGCAATTTTTCGTATATTTTTTTGCAGTGGCTGCGCACCGTTTCTATGCTGATATACAGCTTAGCCGCCACCATCTTGTAACTCAGGCCCTTTGATAATTCCTGGATGATCTCTATTTCTCTCGGCGAAAGGATGGCGTTGGCTTCAAGACGTGGTTTTTGTTGATGAAACTTCACCAACTTCCTGGCAATACTGGGACTCATTGGGGCGCCACCGGCCAGCAACTCCTTGATGCTGTGAATTACATTTTCGTTGCTTTCATTTTTCAAAATATACCCACTGGCTCCCGCAGTCAGGGCATTAAAAATATTGTCGTTGTCATCAAAAACGGTGTGCATAATTACTTCTACTGCCGGAAATTCTTTTTTGACAAGGGCCACTCCTTTTACACCGTTCATTTTAGGCATGTCAATGTCCATTAGAATCACATCAGGACCCAGCTCAGAAGTCTGCCGACTGATATCGAGGCAATCTTCAAAGTCTCCCACAACCTCAAAATCACTTTCAGCCTCCAACAAAAGTTTGAGCGAATTTCTCAAATCGTGGTTGTCATCGTAGATAACGATTTTATAATTCATGTATGACAGATTGCGCAGGCAAAGTTACTTATTTCCTACATGGGGTCACATACTACTTTTATGGGATATTGACCGTGATTTCTACTACTGTGCCTACAGAGGATGAGTGCATGCGTAGCCTCGCATTCATTTCATCAGCCCTGCTTCTGATATTGGCAATACCGTTACCATTGCTTTTTAGGTCCATATCAAAGCCTTTGCCATCATCTCTTAAAGCCATCACAAGGTTGTTACCATTGACCAGAATAGAAAAACGCACGTTTTGAGCACCACTGTACTTGGCTATATTATTGATACCTTCTTTAAAAATAAGGTACAGATGCCGCCTGTATTCGAGGGGTATGGGCATCGACGGTATGGGGTCCGGCACTTCAAAGTGGAGGTTGATATCAATACTTTCCAGGCTATCTATGGCAAAAATCTGTATCTTATGAACCAATTCTTCCAATGTGTCTTTGCCGGGATTGATGCTCCACACTATGTCAGAAATGGATCCCATCATAGACCTTGATTTTTCTGCTATGTGTTTCAAAACTTCTTTGTCCGGGCCTGCATTGGCAGAAGCAGAAAGTTCACTTAATATTTTGATACTGGATAGGTTACTTCCCAAATCATCGTGTAGGTCGCGGGCAATGTTGAGTCGGATCCGGGTCAATTTTTTATATTGAATTTCCCTGAATTTAAAAAAGGAATATACCGCCACAAGAATGAGTAAAAATATCAGCGTCTGAAACCACCAGGTTTTGTAGTAAGGTGGCAGAATGCTAAATACAGCCCGGTAATTTTTACTACTCAATACACCAAAAGAGTTGTACCCCCTTACTTCCAACAGATAATCTCCATATCCCATATTGTTAAAGTGTAGCTCGCTGCCCTCTATGCCGGTCCAGGTGCTGTCGCCATTCAGTCGATACTCATAAAAGTTATTCTGACTATTGGTTAGATTGAGATTTGAAAAGTGAAGCTGAATCGAATTTTGTTCAGGGTTTAAAACCAATTTACTAAAATTAGATGGTTTTAGGCCTGGCATTTGTGAAATGGATATGTCGGTCAACCGGATTTGCTCCTTAGCTACATAATTAAATGGATCTGTTTTGCATGCTAACAGATAATTTTGTTGATTCAGATACAGTCTATCTGATTGTGAAGAGTAGAAGATACGTGAATCTCGCGTCTTGTTAACAACAGAATTGGATTTGTTAAAGATGGAAATTCTGTTTTGCCTGTTATTCAATAGGTACAAGCCATTGTCGGAACATATCCATACATTTTGATGCCCATCTAATGCAGCCATTCTATTGGCAATTATTGGCGTTTTACCAAAGTGAGTAAAACTGGTAAATTTCAATTGATTTTTTTGAAGACTTCCAATGCCATAGCCTGAAAAGGAATTGATCAAAATCCGGTCTCCTTCAATACAAATTATGTTTTCAAATGAAGGGAGCTGATTCAAATCGGCATGATTTTTTTGATTAAAGGCATAAAATGACTTGGTCAAGGGGTCCTGGTAATACAGGTATTGTAGAGGGCTATTTAAATCCAGCGCAATGGCCCACATTCGGTTTTTAGAATCAAAACAAAGGTCCCTTACATAAAGGCCTAATTTTTTGCTGGTTATGTATGAATTGAATTCAGTAGCCTCTTCGATAACATTTTTAGATGCATTGTACCTGAATAAACCATGAATGCACGAAAAAAACATAGTGCCTTCCCGGTCTTCGTAAATTTTTAAAAATTTTAAATTTTTGCCAAGTGAGTGTTCGATGCGGGGTAAATTGATTTGATCCTTGTTTTTATCGTACAACACTATTCCATTTAAGGAACTTGCCAGCCACAGTCGCCCTTTGCGGTCGATGTAAAAATCATTATTCTTGCTTTCAACCTGGTTGTATGGGTTGAGCTTAGCCGGCAATGGCCTGAACTTTTGGTGAATAAGATCGTAAAGATGTAAAGTAGCATATTCGTATTGTAACCAAAGTAGGCTATCTCGTTTCGTATGCTGATCCACATACATCCTGTTCACCACCCAACCTTCTACCGTGGGAATTGGTATTCTGTCAAATAACTGCTTTTTGGGATCGAGCTTATAGATGCCATTTAAGGTGCCTATCCAAAGACTGGCATTCTGATCTTGCCAAAAATGGAGACCAGCGCCCTCCACCACTTCTTTATTGGGAAAAAGAAAGTCTGTAAATGGGCGAATTTTTTTTTCAGACTTATTAAAAACTTTGATTCCATCCATGGTGCCCAATAACAATGAATTCTCAAATCCAAATAAAGGGTATTGAAAAATGGTAATGATGCCATTTTGAATGTTGGGCTTGTTATTGTACAAATATTTTTCCATCTCCCCGGATGCCAGGTCGAGGGTGTACAAGCCATTTGACCAACATCCTATGTACAGCATGTCATCTGCCTTTTCGTAGTACAAATTCAAAAAGTCATTTTCTCTTTCATTCTGTATGGTTACACCCGGTCGAAAGTATTTTTCAATCTGATGGCCGTTCTTATCAAAAATGTATAAACCATAAATGCTACTGCCAATGTACCGGTCTTCAGCCTTGATAAAGTCTGTAAAGGATATTCCTTCCGTCCCATCCAACTTTAATTTTTTAAGTTCTGCTTTTTTACCTGTTATGGTGTAAATGCCGTTTTGACAAACCAAATAAGTGATGTCATTAGGGGCATCATACCTATATTTGAAAACATTACGCGGAGGTTCAACAGTGGTTTTAAGTCGTTTGTACTTTAGTTCTTTGATGTCAAAAAAGCCAAAACTTTCATTAGTAATCAACCACAGTCGATTGTACTGGTCGAGACTAAAATGTTTGATGTAATTGCTTCTGATGGTGGTGCTATCTGCACTGTTGTATCTAAAATACTTAAATTTATGTCCATCATATCTTGCCAACCCGTTTTCTGTACCAATCCAAATGTACCCCTCATCATCTTGGGTAATGGTCAGGGCCTGCAGGGTAGTGAGGCCTTCTCTGTCAGTATAGTGATCTAGGATGAGGTTTTTTTGCTGCCCTGCCACCTTTGTCCACGTCAACAGACTCAGAATACCAATAATGAAACTAAATTTTTTGAACAGACTAAGATGGATCATTACCAAATTAAAATGAGTAACTGAGAACAAAGCTTTCAGGCCAACCGCCTGACAAGACCTCGCCAACAACCAAAAATAGGGCTTTTTTGCACATTAAAGAACTGACCTGCCTGTATTTTGCCCATTTCACAATTTCACAACTACTTGAATCATACTTCTTCAATATAATACCGCTCATTTTCCCACCTGTGTTGCTGATATCTTTTATGTTCTTCTATGAAACCTGAGACATCAGAGAACAAAGTCCATAATTTAGTTTTATTTATCAACGAAGTATAATTGTGGATAGAGGACTTGTAGGATGTCCAATCATACGAATTATAATCTCCCCCAATTCCATGGTGAATTGGGTTGTGGTTGATGTATGTGATCACACTTTTAACATCAGATGGATCAAAAAGGTGTTTTCTTCTAAAAGCTTTTTGAAACAAGCTGCCGGTTCTTCCTCTGGTTTCGTTGATATAGCGGGCATGCGAAAGTAAAAACCGCCTAAAT
Source organism: Saprospiraceae bacterium (assembly GCA_017987975.1). Lineage (GTDB taxonomy): Bacteria > Bacteroidota > Bacteroidia > Chitinophagales > Saprospiraceae > JADKBO01. The sequence goes on along the minus strand of JAGNSQ010000066.1, from coordinate 7,039 downwards.
CGTTCAGAAACAAGATACGATACGAGCTGTCGTTCAGGAGATAGTTCTTCAAGGTAAGATGCATGTTTAGTACAAACTTTGTTATCTTGTTCGGGCAACTCGTTTAACAGTTCCACCAAATCAAAAAGGGAATATTCCATAATTTTTGGCAAGTGTTTTAATAGGAGTTGCTCGTTCCAAATCGGGGGAACTGTTAAACGAGTTGCATGTTCGAATGCGATATCATTTTCTCGTTCTGTCTTTGCTGTTTTAATGTTTTGTTGAGATCTTTCTTTCATTAACCATGACATCACATACCTCCTTTTAAACAAGGAGTCTATGTAAAGGAATTTTGTTTTTTTTGCTTCGTTAATAATTTCTTCTGTTGATTTTATCTCGATGCACAAATGAAAATGGTTGGGTAAGAGAGCATAGGCGTAAAAATCTACATAGCCTTTCATGTACTCAGCCAATTTTTGTAAAAACCTGAAATAATGACCTCTTTCAAAAAAGATAAGCCTCTTTTCATTTCCACGATTGTAGATATGATAGAATTCTCCAGGAGTTAATGGCAGTGAAATGTCAGAATGTGATGACATATGCGTTTGGATGTTGTTAATAAATTGAAGACCGCTATGGTTTGCCCATTTACTGCAGACAAGTCTACGATCATCTGAATTTTTCACCCTAAAATTATATGAAATTCTAATGAAAGTCAAGTTGTCAACTTTTTTTAGGACGTGACAGTGACAGATGCTCCGATCCCTACACCAGCTTCGCTGGCATAGGGACAGGTACTCCGTTCCCGGATCCCAACACCAGTGTCCTGGCATAGGGACAGGTGCTCCGTTCCCGGATGCTCCGTACCCGGATGCTCCGTACCAGGATGCTCCGTACCCGGATCCCAACACCAGTGTCCTGGCATAGGGACAGGTGCTCCGTACCCGGATCCCAACACCAGTGTCCTGGCATAGGGACAGGTGCTCCGTACCCGGATCCCAACACCAGTGTCCTGGCATAGGGACAGGTGCTCCGTACCCGGATACCCGTTGCCGGTACCTGGATTTTTATCTATTTTCGCATATGCTTCGACTAGACCGATTGTCATCTATCCTCATCCAACTCCAATCAGGAAAGATTGTAAGGGCAAAAGACATTGCCGATCGTTTTGGCATCAGTCTTCGCACCGTTTATCGCGACATCCAGAGTTTGGAAGAGTCGGGGGTGCCCATCATCGGGGAGGCAGGGGTAGGGTATAGTCTGGCCGACGGTTATCGGCTGCCTCCTGTACAATTTACCCAGTCAGAAGCGGCAGCCTTAATGGCTGGAGGTAAATTGGCGGAGACCCTCACGGATGTTAAGACCTCGGCCGACTACCAGAGTGCGATGTTTAAGATTAAAGCCGTTTTGAGGAATTCAGAAAAGGAGACAATGGAATACCTCTCTTCCAGAATTTCGGTTTTGCCCTCTCCCTACTTACAGCAAAAGAAAGAGAAGTTTTTACCCCTTTTAATGGAGTGCATCCGTGACAGCAAATGTGCCTTCATGAAATACAAGGCCCAGTATAAAGAAGAGGAAAACACCAGGACAGTAGAGCCCGCCGGACTTTTTTTTATGTCAGGTCATTGGTATATGGTCGCCTTCTGCCACCTGCGCAATGATTACCGCCATTTTCGATGCGATCGCATCCAGGAATTGAGAGCCACATTGCAGCTACACAGCATCAACCACCCTCCCATTCAGGGCTGGATGGACAGCTTCTCTCGACAAGAAAAAGACCTCACCAAGGTTGTAATAGAAATGAAAACCGCGTCGGTCCGTTTTTTGGGCGATCAAAAATTTTATTCCGGCTTTGTAGAAGAGACTCCATTAGGAGAAATCACCCGACTTGTCTTCCTTACACAGTCCGTCAACGGCTTTGCCCGCTGGATGATGATGTTTGCAGGAAATGTGCAAGT
>JAGNSQ010000066.1:0-5002 GCA_017987975.1 Saprospiraceae bacterium | reverse complement strand
CGTAATTGAATCAATCGTAATTCGTAATTGCCTAATCCGTAATTGAATCAATCGTAATTCGTAATTGCCTAATCCGTAATTGAATCAATCGTAATTCGTAATTGCCTAATTCGTAATTGAACCCGTAATTCGTAATTGCCTAATTCGTAATTGAAAATCTCCAAAATTTCCCTTAAATTTGAAACTACATTCACAAAGGGCCTAACCTCCCTTTTCAAATCGTTAGAGAATGTCTAAAAACCTTAGCCACTTATCCGGCCGTCAGGGCCTGGACAATAACCTCTTTGAAGCTTATGCCAAAGCAGCAGAAGCCCAGGGCTCTCCCTCATTAGAAGACCTTGAAAAACTCAAAGACGAATTCCTCGTAGGTAAATCATCCGTCTACGGAGCCGTCAGCTTTTACGACTTCCTCAGACCTGAAAACAGAGGCAAAAAAGTGTACGTCTGCAACGGCAGCGCCTGTCTTACCGCTGGGACCCAACAAAAACTAAAAGACCAACTCCTCACTCATTATCCCGAAGATGAAATCGGCGAAATGTGCTGTCTCGGCAGGTGCCACGAAAACAACGCCTTCCATACCGGACAGGTCAATTACTCGGGCACGGATGTAGAAAACCTGCTATCCATCAAAAATGATAAAAATCCCAGTGCTGAGACTTACCATGTAGGTTTTTCGGGTACAAGCCTGCTGACTGCACCTACGGGCGACCTTGCCATTTATTACAAAACTTTTGCCCGTGTTTTGGAAAAGGGTGAAATCCTTTCTGAAATCAAAACCTCTGCTTTAAGGGGCAGGGGAGGGGCCGGTTTCCCCATCGCTTTCAAACTCGAGGCATGCGCAAACCAAACAGCCGACACCAAATTTATAGTGTGTAATGCCGATGAGGGCGACCCCGGTGCTTACTCCGACCGTTACATCATGGAACAACGACCCCACGCCCTCATCCAGGGCATGCTCATTGCCGGCTTTGCAGCCAAAGCGAGGTACGGGGTAGTCTATATCCGGGCTGAATATCCGGATTCTGTGACCATTGTTCAAAACGCCATTGATGAAGCTCGTGGCTTGGGTTGGATAGGCGAAAACATCATGGGCTCCGGTTTTTCATTCGACTTTAAAGTAATCAAAGCCCAGGGAGCCTATATCTGTGGTGAAGAGACCGCCCTGCTTTCATCTATCGAAGGACAAAGACCGGAGGTACGCACTCGACCACCATACCCTGTACAGCAAGGTTTATTCAACCAGCCCACAGTGGTCAACAACGTTGAGACCCTCGCCTGTTTGCCATGGATAGCTCAACACGGCGGTGCTGCCTATACTGCCATCGGCACAGAAAAATCAAAAGGCACCAAACTGGTCTCTTTAGATGGTCATTTCAACAGACCGGGTATTTATGAGGTCGACATGGGTACCCCCCTCGCCACAGTAGTCAACGAGCTGGGACAAGGATTCAGACACAGCATAAAAGCCATGCACATTGGGGGTCCGCTGGGTGGCCTGGTACCTGTACATAAAATCAATGAACTTACCGTTGATTTTGAATCCTTTGCTGCCAATGGCTTTTTATTGGGACACGCATCGGTAGTTTGTATACCCGATTACTTTCCTATGATTGAATACATCGAACACCTGTTCCGATTTACAGCCCACGAAAGTTGCGGCAAGTGTTTTCCGTGTAGACTGGGATCCACACGAGGTTATGAAATGATCGATCAATCGCGCAATACAGCCTATAAAATGGATAGGGCCCTGCTGGATGATCTTTTGGAAACCATGGAAGTAGGGTCATTGTGTGCCCTGGGAGGAGGCCTGCCCTTGCCCATTAAAAATGCATTACAATATTTTGAAGAAGAGTTGAAGCCGTATTTTAAAGCATAACAGAGAATGGAAAAAACAGCTTTTATCAACGAAATAGCTTATGAAATGAAAGAGGGTGAAACCATCCTCTCTTTTGTAAGAAGACATTTGGGTCGCGATTATGTGCCTACCTTGTGTGATGCCCCCAACCTGGAGCCCTTCGGTGCCTGCAGGGTTTGTAGTGTAGATGTTGCTCTGGCTTCTGGTGGCCCCAGAAAGGTGCAGGCTTCCTGCCATACACCCGTGATGGCTTCCTCTTATATATACACAGATAGTCAGCGCGTCACGCGTTTGAGAAAAAACATCATCGAGCTGGTATTGACCGATCACCCGCTCGACTGCCTTACCTGCGAGGTCAACAACAATTGCGAGCTGCAAACGGTAGCGGCAAGGGTAGGAATTAGAAAGGTAAGGTATCCCGAAGGTAAAAATCACCTCGACAGGACCAAAGACCTGAGCCATGCCTACATGACCACCGATTTTTCAAAATGTATCAACTGTGGCCGTTGTGTACGAGCCTGCGATGAGGTGCAGGGTCAGATGGTCCTCAACATGGCGGGAAGGGGTTTTGATGCCCACATTGTAAAAGATTTTGAAACTAGCTTTGCCAACAGTTCCTGTGTTAGTTGCGGTGCCTGTGCTCAGGCTTGTCCTACTTCCGCGATCTCAGATATTTTTGAATCGAAAGCAGTAGTAGCCGATAAAAAAATCAGAACGGTTTGCACCTACTGTGGAGTAGGATGTAACCTCGAAGTAGCTGTGATAGATGATAAGGTAAAGTCAATTCAGGCTCCTTATGATGCAGCCGTCAATCAAGGCCACACATGTTTAAAAGGAAGGTACGCTTTTTCTTTTTACAACCACCCTGATCGACTCAATACCCCAATGGTCCGAAAAAATGGGGTGTTGGAAGCCGTGAGTTGGGATGAAGCTTATGATTACATCGCCACAGAGCTCAATAGAATCAAGACCCAACACGGCCCCGATGCCATTGGGGCCATTTCTTCAGCCCGTTGTACCAATGAAGAAAATTACCTCATGCAAAAATTCATTCGTGCGGTTATTGGTACCAACAACATCGATTCGTGTGCCAGGGTATGTCACTCACCCACGGCTTTGGGCATGCAGAGGGCCTTTGGTACCGGTGCTGCTACCAATTCCATTATCGACTTGAAATATACCGATGCGATTATGATCATTGGTGCCAATCCAACCGATGCCCACCCGGTGACGGGTGCCAAGTTGAAGCAGTTTGCCATGAAAGGCAAGACCACCATCGTCATAGATCCCCGCAGAACAGAGATGGCTCGTTATGCTACCCACCATCTGCAACTCAAGCCGGGTACCAACGTAGCCCTGCTCAATATGATGTTGTACTACATCATCACAGATGGTTTGGAAGACCAGGGTTTCATAGAAAACAGAACTGAGGGTTATGATGAATTTAAACAACAAATCCTCAACCTCAGCATAGACGAGCTTGAACAGGTTACCGGTGTTGATCGAAATAAAGTAAAGGCAGCGGCAAAGGCTTATGCCTCGGCTCCCAATGCCATGTCTTTCCACGGCTTAGGTGTAACCGAACACAGCCAGGGTACCTTTACTGTAATGCTGATTTCAGATCTCGCTATGATCACGGGCAATATCGGAAGAAGAGGGGTAGGAGTCAATCCCCTCCGCGGCCAAAACAATGTACAGGGAGCAGCAGACATGGGCTGCCAGCCCTACCAGGGCGCAGGATATATGGATGCCTACGATCCTGAGATCAATAAAAAATATGCCCTTCATTACAAAACAGAGATTCCAACCCGCAAAGGATTAAAAATACCGGAGATGTACGAAGCCGCCATCGCCGGAAAACTCAAAGCCCTTTGGCTCATGGGCGAAGATGTGGTACAGACAGATCCCAATACCAATCATGTCTTACAAGCTATGTCGAATCTTGATTTGATTGTGGTCCAGGAAATATTTATGAGTGAAACCTGCAAACAAGCCCATGTAGTGTTGCCGGCCGCTTCCTTCCTTGAAAAGAGTGGCACTTTTACCAATGGTGAACGAAGGATTCAAAAAGTCCAAAAAGTAGTAGAACCCATCGAAGGCACCAAAGCAGATGGACAAATCCTGGTAGACATCATGCAACGAATGGGCTTTGACCAGGCTGATTACGATCCGGATACCCTGCTCAAAGAGATCTCATCCATCGTTCCTTTTTTCGAAGGCGTGCGCTGGGACAATCTCGGAAAAAACGGCAAACAATGGCCCGTTGCAGCAGATGGCAAAGACACCGAAATCCTCCACATCGATAGCTTCAAACGGGGCAAAGGCAAGTTCCACTTCGCCCAGTACATGGAGACCAACGAAGTCAAAACCCATAAAAAAGAATACCCGTATATCATCACCACCAACAGGGAATTGGAACACTACAACTCCGGCACCATGACCAGGCGCACCAACAACGCCCAGATCTTATCCGAAGATGTATTGCTCATCCACCCCGAAGACGCCACCCGCCATTTTATCCAGGAAGGCGATATGGTCTGTGTAGAATCTCCCCGTGGAAAAGTAGACATCAAAGCAAGGATCACCGATGAAGTAAAACCCGGCATCCTAAGCACCACCTTCCACTTTCCGGAATTGCAGCTCAATACCATCACCAGCAGCGAGAGAGACAGTGAAGCCATGTGTCCTGAGTACAAGGTTGCTAGCGTTAACATCCGTAAATCCAGACTGAAGTAGCTCGGCTGCGCCTCGCTAAATGTTCACGTCCCGCTTACGCGTGACTAAATGTTCACGTCCCGCTTACGCGTGACTAAATGTTCACGTCCCGCTTACGCGTGACTAAATGTTCACGTCCCGCTTACGCGTGACTAAATGTTCACGTCCCGCTTACGCGTGACTAAATGTTCACGTCCCGCTTACGCGTGACTAAATGTAAAAATGAAACTGAATCCAAGCGTGGTGAGGTACTCGAACCACGCTCGGCTACGCCTCGCTAAATGTTCACGCTCGGCTGCGCCTCGCTAAATGTTCACGTCCCGCTTACGCGTGACTAAATGTTCACGTCCCGCTTACGCGTGACTAAATGTTCACGTCCCGCTTACGCGTGACTAAATGTAAAAATGAAACTGAATCCAAGCGTGGTGAGGT
>JAGNSQ010000192.1 GCA_017987975.1 Saprospiraceae bacterium | reverse complement strand
GCTGTAAAGAAGACCTCACAGGCCTAAGTTGCGGTAACCCCAACAATTTTAATGACAGATTTTTGAATGCCGTAACCACAGATACCATTGTAGAAAACTGTTATGGTGGCTGTATCAATAGCACCTCATGTATTTCTTCAACAGGAGAAGAAGTACTTACCGGAGATTTGTTTTCCCTTACTGCCAACCCATCCCATCAAGCCAGCCTCAACGTGGCAGATGGTAAAGAAGTAGTCATCAGGGTAAGCAATGGTTTGGGCCAGATCATCTATTCCAAAAAAATGAGCGGATACAACCTCACCCTGGAAGAAAGTGCACAATGGCAAAAAGGAATGTACCTGATTACTGCTACCGCTAAGGGCCGCAGTCAGAGTGCAAAATGGATCAAACTTTAAAAAAATGACTGAATTGTAGTGTTTGTTACTACTTTTATCCAAGCCCTAACCGGAAAAAACCGTAATATTAATGCGGTTTTTTCCGGCGGGTTAAACTTATCAAAATGAAAAAAATATTTTACCTCTTCCTACTAATGTCTCCCTTATGGGTGATGGCCCAAACCATTACAGGTGTGGTGCGATTTGCAGACAATACAGATGCTGCCATCGGCGTCAGTGTTTACATCAAGGGTACTGACAACGGAACCATTACCGACCTCGATGGCAAATACTCACTTGAGGTGAAGAGTACGGCCGATGTGCTGGTGTTTTCATACATCGGTTACACCACCGTTGAAGAAATGGTGGGAGACCGCACCAGCATCGATGTGACCCTTGCAGAAAACAGCTCACAACTCGATGAGGTAGTGGTTGTAGGATATACCACCCAAAAAAGATCTGAGATCAGCGGCAGTGTGGCCAGCATTAAATCCAAAGACCTGGCAGAACGTCCTATCCTCAGGGTAGAGCAAGCCTTGCAAGGCAAAGTAGCCGGTGTACAGGTAGCCCAGAGTTCCGGGTCACCGGGTAGTCCGCTCACGGTTAGAATCCGGGGCATAGGTACCATCAACAATAGTGATCCCCTCTATATTGTAGATGGTGTAGCTGTTGATGGACTCGACTTTCTCAATCCCAACGACATTGAAAACATAGACATCCTCAAAGACGCGGCCTCTTCTGCCATCTACGGTTCCAGAGGAGCCAATGGAGTGGTACTCATCACTACCAAAAAAGGAAGCAAAGAAAAACAAGGAACCATCAGCTATGATTTTTATTTTGGCGTACAAAGAGTGGCCCGACTCATTGACCTACTCAATGCCAGAGAATATGCCACCTTGCAAAATGAAGCCTATATTGCAGCTGGCAAGACACCCTTGCCCGAGTTCAACAATCCATCAGCGCTTGGAGAGGGAACAGATTGGCAGGAAGCTATTTTTGAAACAGCGCCCATCATGAGCCACCAGATTACCGCAACCGGCGGAGGACCTAAATCAACCTATACCCTATCTGCCAACTACTTTACACAGGATGGTATTGTCGGTGGCCCTAAAGCCAACTTCCAGCGTGCTACGGTCAGACTCAACAACACCCATGAAACCAAAAGTTGGCTAACCCTGGGTTCAAACCTGGCATTTACCTGGTTAAAAAGAAACGGACTTTCCGAAAACAGCCAATACAATTCACCCATCATCAGGGCACTCAATATTGACCCTGTGACTCCAGTGTACAAAGCAGATGGCACCTTTGCCTATTCAACCTATGCCGACACCGACATTGCCAATCCGGTCAATGGCATTTATCAGACCCACAATAGCTGGACCAGCAACCGCGTAGTAGGAAATGCATTCGCAGATATTAAATTGGGTAAGGGTCTTACTTTTAGGTCATCCGCCAGCTTGGATGCCACTTTTGCCATCCAGCGCACTTTCAATCCAAGATTTGACTTGTCAAATGTGCCCAGTGTTTCAGAGGCACCGGCTGCCGAAAAAAACCTCATCAATAGTGTGGGTGTGGGCAATAATCAGTGGAGAAACTGGCAATGGGAAAACTTCTTCACCTGGCAGACCGCCTTTGCTGATCGCCATAAACTAACCCTCATTGGAGGTACCTCTGCCCTGGCCAATCGATTTGATGGAAGTGGAGGGGGCAATACCAATCTGCCTTCCAATGATGTGAAGGATGCGTTTATTTCCAATACCATTGATCCCATAGCATCACAATCGGCCTATCAATATGCATACGAATCCTCACTGCTTTCGTACTTTGGTAAAGCGTATTACGGATTAGACGACAAATATTTGTTTTCTGCCACCCTGAGAGCGGATGGCTCTTCCAGGTTTGGACGTAACAACCGGTTTGGTTACTTCCCTTCTTTTTCAGCAGGCTGGAAGGTAACCGCAGAAGATTTCTGGCAATGGCCCACCATTAGCAATTTAAAACTAAGGGCCAGCTGGGGTCAAAACGGCAACGATCGTATCGGCGATTACTCTTTTACGACCATTGTTGAAAAAGGACAAAACTATGCTTTTAGCACGGATGAAATCATTACCAATGGAAGTGTAGCTTTGACCTCACCCAACCCCGACCTCAAGTGGGAGACCAGCACCCAAACCGATGTAGGCGTAGATATAGAACTTTGGGAAGGTAGGGTTAATACTACTGTTGATTATTTCCGCAAAAAGACTTCCGATATGTTGTATGCTGCTCCCATACCATTGGTAGCGGGCACCAATGCACCTATTCAAAACGTTGCTACTGCATTGAATTCGGGTTGGGAATTTTCACTCACCTATCGCAATTCTGATCATGCTTTACAATACAGTTTAGGTGGAAATCTATCGCTGGTTGAGAGTAAAGTAACCGGACTGGGCCTCGGCGGACAACCCGTGTTATCCGGATATGTACAGTCAGCCAATGCCAACGCAGCCATTACCGATGTAGGGTATCCGATAGCTTCTTTTTACGGTTTTGTAACCGATGGTATCTTTCAAAGTCAGCAGGAAGTAGAAAGCCATGCCCGACAAAATGAAGGAACAGCTCCTGGTGACATCAAATTTAAAGACCTTGACGGAAATGGCGTGATTGATCAGAATGACCGCACAATCATAGGCAACCCCACCCCTGATTTCACCTATGGCTTCAATGCAGAAATGAAATATAAAAACTTTGAATTGAGCTTATTTGCTCAGGGAAGCCAGGGCAATGATATCTACAATTCTACCACCCGGTATGATTTTACCTATGTCAACAGACCTTCTTCCGTTTTGGAAAGATGGACAGGACCGGGTACATCCAATTCACAGCCGAGGGTAAATCTCAATGACCCCAATCAGAATGCAAGGGTATCAGACCGGTTTATTGAAGATGGCAGTTACCTGCGACTAAAAACATTACAGCTTTCGTACTACCTGCCCAACAGCGTGCTCAACAAAGTAAGACTGAGTCAGGTAAAAGTATATGTATCAGCTCAAAACCTAATCACATTTACCAATTACAGCGGTTACGATCCGGAGATAGGCAACATCAATGGAAGTCTTGAAATTGGCATCGACAGGGGCTTTTACCCCAGTGCCAGAACTTTTATGACCGGATGCAGTATCAGCTTTTAAATACTAAGAACATGAAAACAAAATTTATAACCTTATTATTGTTATTGGTCTTCGTTTCTTGTCAGAAAGATTTTCTGGAGAAGAGTCCCATTATTGGTATTACTGAAGATAATTTTTACCGAAACGAAGAGGACGCCCTGGCAGCAGTCAATGCAGCGTATGCATCCCTTCAGTTTCAACTATCTCCTTCGGGCCACTTCCGTTGGTTTTGGGGAGATATCATGAGCGATGATGCCATCAAAGGCGGATCGGGCGACAATGACGTAAATGAGTTGTTGCAGCTTGAATCGTTCACTGGCAAGTCAAACACTACCCTGTTGGAATCAGAGTGGGGTGCCAATTACGAAGGTATTTACAGGGCCAATGTAGTTTTGGAAAAAGTACCAGACATTGTAATGGATGAAAAGCTAAAGGCAAGGATTTTGGGAGAAGCCCGATTCATCCGTGCCTGGAATTTTTACAATCTTGTTACTATGTTTGGCGCGATTCCCAAAGCAGATCACGTGCTGGCACCCTCAGAATACAACTTACCCCGCACCAATGCAGAAGAGATTTGGCAGCTGATTGAGGATGATCTCGACCAGGCCATTCCTGATTTATGGCTAAGGAGTGAATATGCTGCAGCAGATCTCGGCAGAATTACCAAGGGTACAGCCCAGGCATTATTGGTTAAAACCTGCCTGTGGCGCAAAAACTGGGCGAAGGCAAAATCAACAGCAGAAGCCATCGTGGCCAGCAATGAGTACAGCCTGACACAAGAGTATGCTGATATTTTCACAGAAGATGGCGAGAACAATGCCGAGTCTGTTTTTGAAATTCAATACATGAATGCCTCAGGAGGTAACTGGGGTAAAAACAATGCCAATGAAGGAAGCTTTACGAATGTATTCCAAAGGGCGAGAGGACAGTTTGCCGGCTATGGCTTTAACATTCCTACCCAAAATTTTGTAAGCGAGTTTTTTAAAGAAGGCTTTGAAGATCCACGGTTAAAGTCTACAGTCTTCCGCGAAGGAGAGCCCATGGGCGACAGAGGTATCTTTACCAGGGATGCTACCGGTGGCTTGCCTCACCAGTTCTACTCCAAAAAATATTTCAACAACAAAAGCGAAGATGCTCCATTTGGTGACCCCAATCCGAATGGAGGCAGCAATGACAGGGTGATTAGATATTCAGACGTATTGCTCATGCA
>JAGNSQ010000191.1 GCA_017987975.1 Saprospiraceae bacterium | reverse complement strand
TTTTTTAATTTGGAAAAGGCTGCCAAATCAATTAAGTTTTCGAGGCTCGATATGATGAGATTGCCTTTAACTTCTTCTATATTGCTAAGAGGCGTAAGATTGATGATGTCTTTATTTTTTCCGATTAGTACAGAATAACTGCCAATGACCAAATCGTCTTCAATAACTTTACAAGTTGGGTTATCTGCTTTGAATTGATCTAGCTGACTTTGGGTAGTAAAAACGATACCCTGGGTAAGACAACCTTGTGCAAAAACACTTGCTGGTGTAAAGATTTGGACCATCAAAATGAAGAAAGGGATCAGTTTTATCTTAAAAAGTAGTGGATTAGGCTTGGTCATTGTCATTTTTTTCAGATTGGTTCATTTTTAAATTCTACCAAATATAAATTAAAATAGGTTTAGAGGGGTACAAGAGTTGTGAAAATGTGAATTTGGTCCAAATTTCTGTGAAATTTTGTAAAAAGTAACTTTCACAGGCGGTTTTCAGATGCCGAAATTGAAGTATTTAACACAAAAGCAATAAAATTCCTCTTTCCATATTGCAACTCAGAGGGATGATGATCTGTGTAATTAAAAATATTTTACATAAAAAATGCCGGGCATGCAGCGAATCGAAAAAAATTCCTGTATACCTTTATAGAAACTGGAAAATCGTGGTGAGCATGAACCTACAACAATTCTTTCTTTTATTAGTCCTTTTTACAATCACTGCCTGTCAGAAAGAGGGCAGTGATTGGACTGAAGTGATTGAAGAGGAAACAGAACCTACGGCGTATTACCGCGACAGTTATATGACTGGGATCCTCAATAGTGAAGGACAAGGTGCAGTTTCGGCAGCCATCGTGACCATGGAAAATAATCTGGCGGTGTCATCAGAGCGGGGCGTTTTTATCTTTCACAGAGCCAGAATCAATGCTTCTGGCAGTTGGATGGTTGTACACGCTCCTGGATACTTTGATTTTTATGGTTTTGTGCGAATTCGGGAAAAAGCAATCAGCACACCAGCCATAACAATGGTTGCTTTGAAGCCGGAATATTTGACTGTTTTTTCCAATTCACAAGGAATAGAAATTCAAAAAGAGCAGATCACACTGACAGTGCCGGAAGCGGCTTTTGTTTATTCAACAGGAAATGCCTACAATGGTGCTGTCAATTTTTATTTTAAGGAAGTAGTCCAAATGTTGGGCAAACCCAGGGCCAGAAACCTCAAAGGAAGTTATGGCGTGTTGTCGAATGAAAAATATTATGAGATGATGGCCACCACCAACGCAGGCGAAAAACTCATTTTGAATCGACCCATCATTTGCAGGGCTGCAGACACGGGTCAACAAATTTTCCAGATTGATGTAAAGAAGGCTGTCATGCAGGAGTTGAAAAGTGAAGGTAATCAGGTTTCTTTTTCTGAATTGACGTTGCTGGCCATCGGAAACTGGAGCAAGTCTATTGGTCTCAGCCTTAAGTTAACCGCAGAAAATGAGCTGCCAATTGCCGGTGCTACAGCAATGTTGTATGGACCAGGGGCCACCATCACCGAATTGCTGACAGACCAGCAAGGTTTTGTCGATTTCAATTATCAGCAAGGGGAGAGCTGTAAGGTAGTTGTAAAAGATGGTTGTGGAAATCTGCTCTTTAATGCAGTAACACCTAAACCCTGGAATGAGGAGATATTGCAAGCTTCAGTGCCCTTAACCCAACTCAAAAAACTGGTATCTACCGTCAATACCTGCAACGGCATGCTGACAGCTGATGACAGGGTGTATTCTCTTATGGAAAATGGCAAAGGGGCGGCTTTGATAGCTCAAGGTATGGGAAAATTATCAGTAATGATTCCATGGTGCAGCATCCCCGAAAATGTAGGCCTTTACAGGGGGCGAGAACAGCTTTACAGCATTCAGCTTGCCGATAATGTTGCGGTACTTGATTCCATTGAATTGAGATCACCAGATAGATGTGTAGAAAAAGTATCCGCGTATTTTAATATTGATAACAACCCGGTTTTACTCAACCAGGAGGAGTATTATATCTTTTATGAGAATAGTGGCAATAAAGAACTGGTTGTATCTGACCTCAGCAGTTTCACCATATCCATTCCTATCAGCGGAAGCAGTGGCAAGATTGTTCCATCAGCGGTGATGTTTACCCATCCTACTATAACCGATTGCAATGGGCCCGAATGTAACCAGCTTGAAGTAACGGTAAAAAAAATCGGCGAAGTTGGAGAGGAAGTTGAAATAGAAATTGCAGGTAGCATACAGGGAAAAAAGATAAACGGAGAATTCATCAATGTACTGATCAAATAAAACGCAAACGCTGATCACGTGGATAACCGAATAAAGGAAATAATTGAAGGTTGTAAAAAGGGGGAAAGCACTGCTCAACGAATGCTTTTTGAGCAGCTCGCTCCCCGACTTTTATCCGTATCAAGGCAGTATAGTCCCAAAAATATCGATGCCATGGACAACCTGCAGGATAGTTTGATTAAAATTTTTGAGAACATCGAACAGTTTGAATTCTCAAAAGGAAACATTGAAAGTTGGGCAAGGAAGGTGGTGATCAATACGGCCCTCAATAAACTTGACAAGAAAAAAATAGAGGAAGTATTTTATCGAAATGAAGAGATGGATCATGTTGTGGTAGATTCCATCAACGATTGTGATGACCTTGACCATTTGATGCAAATCATTGAAAGTTTGCCGGATGGTTATAAACAAGTATTTTGTTTGTATGAAATTGAAGGATACAGTCATCGGGAAATAGCCCAAACACTCAATATACAGGAGTCGACTTCAAGGTCGCAACTCAACCGAAGCAAAGAATTATTAAGACAACAGATTGTGAAATGGAGGAAAAATCCTTTTTTTAATTTTCAAGCAGAATAAGATGAAATCAGGATCATCAAAGGAATGGAATCAGAAGATGCAGGATTTGAGGAATCATGCAAGCCCTCTAAATGTAGATGTGGCATGGAGAGAGCTTGAGCTAAAAATGCAGCAAAAAAGGAAGAGGAGGATCATTTTATTTTGGTTTCTATTGGTCGGCCTGGCAGGGTATGTATTGGTCACTGCCAAGTTGACTACCACCAGGCCATTGCATACCATTGCAGGCACAAAGGGCATAAATGGCAATGACAAAGTAGCATATTATACTCCACAGAGAAAGGTATTGACCGATACAAAAGCGATACTTGGCACGGCAGGCTATGAGTTGCAAATGCAGACCAATCGGGTGGCAAGTGGTGCACAATTGAGTGTAGGCGAAAGGGAAGTTTTCACATTGACCGCCCCGGTAGCGATGGTAATCGAAGAAGAAAATAGCATCCGATCGGCAGCAACCACGGAAGAAAAGGAAGATGTAGCTTTTATGGAACGCGATGAATTCATAGGAAGTACAATGCTCTTGCCACTGCCCACCTTGTTGCCGGGTTGTAAAGAAAATGAAGCAGAGGAAATGCCTCTTGTCATGGTTGGCACAAAAACCCAAAATACAGAAGCGGTATGGTGGTTGATGGTTCAGGGAGGTAGCGGTGTTCAATATTTTAACTACAGTGGTGCGTTGGGTGAAGCCGGGCTAATAGATAGGGTCAAAGCTATAGAAAAACCTGGCATCATTTATCAGGGCCGGTTGGGATTAGGAAGGGACATTGGTAAAAGATATTTTGTGAGCGCAGGCTTATCGGGTCTTTCTTCTTCTGAAGAACATACCGGAATTTTGGTGGATACCGTGGTTGGGTTTAAAGAAAACGTTCTCATATCATCATACAGAGACCATGATGGCAGCTTGATTGAAGAATATGGCAATGTGATGACCACCACTGTAAGGAAGACTACTAAAATGCGCTATCCTGGATTTAGTACCATCTCATTGTTTCTGGGCTTAGGCAAAAAATGGCTGGTAGGAAAAAATTTGATTCAGTTGGAAGTTGCCTATCAACAAAGGCTGTTGGCTGGTATGCGGGTAAGTGGCATTAACGCTAACCAAATAGAGCTTGATTTTGCGCAACTTTATAAGTTAAAATCATCATCGTGGATAGCAGATCTCAATTACAGTTTGCCCGTTTATCGAAATGTTTGGATGCGTGCTGGTTGTATGTTAAATCAATCTACGCTGGTGGCACCGGCATTTTATACCAGGCACAATACTTCATTGTCTGCACAGTTGGGCTTGGCATGGACACTGAAATGATGTAGAATTGACTTGATCAATAGGAGTTAAAAAACCATTGAGAAGTTGGTGCAAGGTGTAAATAATGACAATTTTTGTAATATATTTTTGGACAATTTGAAATATAAAAAATGGAAAATCAGTTGAAGAAAAAAATGTGGGTTTGGGTTATTGCAATGCTAAGTATCACCTCATGGCTCACCGCTCAAAATGTAAATCTCAACATAGATGTGCTGGATGGGTGTGGACAGCCATTTGCTTACAACGCGGTAGTAGGATTGTACAAGATTTGGAATGGAGATACAACGTTGGTGGAAGAAAAGACAGCGGCTCCTTATTCGTTTTCCAATTTAGAAATCAATACCCCCTATGAATTAAGGGTAAAAAGTTCATCAGAAGAAAAGACTCATGTGGGCTTACTTGATTTATCAGCGATGCGTAATACTATTTTGGGTATCGATCCCATTTATGCAGCCAAAATCTTTACTGGCGATATATTTGTGTCAGGAGGAGTTAGCACATTGGATCTGGTTCAAATGTTGAGAGCTTCTATTGGTTTGTATACCGATATTCCCGATGACTGGT
>JAGNSQ010000190.1 GCA_017987975.1 Saprospiraceae bacterium | reverse complement strand
GGCAATGCCGTAGGATTGCAGGGAGGAATCAATATGCTTTTCAGCGATATGCTGGGCAACCACCAGATTTTTACACAGGTAGCCCTCAATGGAGAAATTCTCGATTTTGCGGGTCAGGTGGCTTACCTCAACAGGAGTAACCGGATAGCATGGGGTGTTGGATTTTCACATATTCCGCTGCGCACAGGCTACCAGGAATTTTATACGGCCAATATCGATAACCTGCCCTACCTGATTTCAGAAACCAATTTGATACGGATCTTTGATAAGACCTTGAGTGTATTTGCCCACTATCCTTTCTCTACCACACTCAGGCTTGAAGGAGGCATCTCCGGCACTCACAGGGGTTTCCGGCAGGACTTGTACCGGGAATTTTATCAAATCATTGGAGGCAATTATTATTACATTGACCAGGAAAGAGAAAAAATACCGGTAGGCGATCGACTTTATTTTAATGATTATTACACCCTCGTCAGGGGTTTTGGCGCTTTGGCCAACCTGGCCCTGGTAGGTGATAATTCGTATTTTGGTTTGACCTCACCATTGGCAGGATATAGGTACAGAGTAGGAGTAGACAGGAGCATTGGCGCCGACAATTACTACAGCCTTACGGCGGATTATCGCAAATATTTTTGGATGAAGCCGGTATCACTGGCGTTGAGATTCACCGGCATTACAAGGTTTGAAAAAGAGGTTAACTCTGTTTTTCCCTACTATGTAGGCAACATGGGCTTTGTGAGGGGCTATGGATCCATTTTGTCTACCCAGATCATTGATGACCTGCAACTGGATTTTAATCAACTGCTGGGTTCCAAGATGGCGGTTGCGGGTTTTGAAATCAGGCTGCCATTTACCGGCCCCAAACAACTGGCTCTGATAGGCAGCAATTTTTTACTCACCGATCTCGCCTTTTTTGTGGATGCCGGT
This sequence comes from Saprospiraceae bacterium, assembly GCA_017987975.1. GTDB lineage: Bacteria > Bacteroidota > Bacteroidia > Chitinophagales > Saprospiraceae > JADKBO01. The sequence continues at coordinate 3,874 of JAGNSQ010000190.1, read as the reverse complement.
GTCGCCTTTGATGAATTTAAACACTTCAAGGAAGGAGAGCTGGTTTATGCCATTCAACGAGATGACAACGGCAATGTGATTTTAGACAACAATGGCAATGCCTTATATGCTTATCAAAATCTAAAGCCTGCCCTGGCAAAAAGTATTGGCTTTGCCCTAAGGGTAAACTTGTTTGGTGCCCTGATCCTGGAACCCCACTTTGCCAGACAGCTCGACAGCAGGGGTAAGTGGACCTTTGGACTCAACCTGGTGCCCGGCTGGTAGGTTTGTAAATGAGATTAGTAAACACCCTCTTGTAAGGAAGTTGTTTGTGTCAACGCTCCAAATTAAGGTATGTCAATTTTTGTATTACGGCTTTGCGCTAAAATCGATGTCACCTATTTTTATGGCAATAAAATAAAAATTGTTGTCACCTCCGGCGATATTGATGGTTTGGCAGAGCGTGTTGTTTTGCCAGCCGAGGTCTGCCCAGGGATTTTCTGGTGAGGCAAAAGAAAAATCTTTGGGTAATAACAACCAGCTATGACGTTTAGAAAAATTACTTTGAAAGCCGTACAGCATTCTTTTTAATTCTGTGAGGTCGGTAGCAGTTAGTTTTTTGTCGTTGTTGACATCTCCTGCAATCAATTTATAGGGGTCGGTAATTTTTTTAATGCCCAGGATGTGGTTGCGCAATAAGAGTAAATCGTTCACCCCAATACCATTGGAAGCTTCTGTTGTTTTGCTGGCTGTAGCACATATTTCCAGGCCATCTTTGGCCAGATTGGTGCAAAGCACATGGTCACCTTTATAGAAAAGAGGAAATTCCGGAGTATTGGCTTCAACCTTGACTTCAAATTGTGAAAGTCCTTGACCACTGCGTGTAATGGCGTGAAAATTGACATGGTGACAAGGAAAATTTACCAAATCAATAAAGTTGAAATTGGTGGTGTCTTTGGCCTCATTGAAATTTTCATCCCAACAGCTAATCGCTATTTTTTTAGATGAATTGTCATAAAAACATCCATTTACAGTAAATTCAGAAGAGCGGTACTGGGGTTTCCACAGCTGGGCTTTGCCCACCTGAAATTCGTGGGCGGATGCTGGTTTACTCTTGCCTTTAAAATAGTGCTCTTCATTGATCTTACTTGCTACCGGAAGGGCGCTATCAAAGGTAAAAATAAGTTTGTTTTCCGGGCTGCAGTTGTCACTTGCATGCAAGCTAAAATCGATGGCAAAAAGACGAATCCAGTTATTGGAATCAACAATGGCTGAAGAAAGGTTAACCGCAGTTAGGTTAGGAGCCAGCGTATCGCCACTACAATCAAGTTGAGCCCTGGAGGACAGATGTAGAATAAGGGCCAAACAGAAGGTAAATGTTAGCTTTTTCATGGGTATATCAAATTTTAGGAGGGAGCCTGTAAAATCAAAGATAACCTATAAGAACTACTTAATCAAGTCATTAACTTATGCATCCTGTATATTGGCAATCAATATGAGCAGCTAAATAAAATTTTATATGGTGTTAAACAAAATTATGTTTGTTTCATGTGATAACATTTTGGTTTTTTTGAAAATTCAATCAATTATTTTGTTGTTGTAATTTTTTACTACAGCCCTGTGCCTTGGACATTGATGTGTGTTATCTGGGCAAAGATCTACTAGTTGATGGAGCAAAAAGTGTTTCTGGTCGAAGAAACCACCGCTTTGGAACAATATCACTTGTTGACCCAGTAATTATTCTATATCTTACGGTTTGTAAATTGTAAAAGATGGAATTCATCGAAAACGCGGATCCGCTGTTAAGGTTATTGTGGTACATAGCACTGCCGGTCAGTCTGATCTTTATTATTCAAAGCATTTTGACCTTTGTGGGTGTAGACCACGACCACGATGTATCGTTGGATGGGCCCATGGACGTATTTACCTTTCGCAACCTGATCAACTTTCTGATCGGATTTTCCTGGACGGGGATTTCCTTTTACGAGTCCATAGAAAATAAGACCATTCTGATCGGCGTAGCCATGTTGGCAGGTTCGGCTTTTGTTTATCTGTTTTTTCTGATCATCGCCCAATTTATCAAATTAGAAGAAGACAATACATTTAATATTTACGACACCCTCCATGCAACGGCGTCGGTGTATTTGCGCATTCCGGGCAGCAGAGAGGGGAGAGGTAAGATTCAGGTATCTGTGAAAGGCACCGTACATGAACTGGATGCAATCACCGAGGCTGCTGAAATTCAAACCGGAAGTACGGTGCGCATTGTGCACATTGAAAATACAAGTTTGGTATTAGTTGAAAAAATATAGTTGATCAATAAAATTTAAAAACCTATGATAACTCCACTTATTAGTATTTTAGTTTTGGTGGTGGTCGTCTTTGTGACCATCGCAGCCCTTGTGTCGAGGTACAAAAGATGTCCGTCCGACAAAATTTTGGTCGTATATGGAAAGACAGGAGGCACATCAGCCAAATGTATTCACGGTGGCGGTGCCTTTATCTGGCCGGTCATTCAGGATTATGCATACCTGGATTTGAAGCCCATCTCCATTGAGGCCAATCTGACCAATGCCCTGAGCCGTCAAAACATCAGGGTAGACGTGCCCTGTAGATTTACCATTGCCATTTCTACCGAAATTGACAGCATGAACAATGCGGCAGAAAGACTTTTGGGTTTGGCGCCCGAGCAGATCCAGGAACTATCCAAAGACATCCTCTTTGGCCAGCTGAGGTTGGTAATAGCCACCATGACCATCGAAGAAATCAATTCTGACAGGGATAAATTTTTGGACAATATTTCCAAAAACGTAGATACGGAACTCAAAAAGATCGGGTTAAAACTGATCAACGTCAACGTTACCGACATCAAAGATGAAAGCGGTTACATTGAGGCATTGGGTAAAGAAGCAGCAGCAAAAGCCATTAACGAGGCAAAGATCAGTGTTGCAGAGCAGGAAAAAATAGGGGAGACCGGAAAAGCCATGGCCGATCGGGAAAGAGACATCAGTATTGCAGAGACCCATCGCGACAGGGACGTTAAGATTGCCGTGACGCAAAAAGACAGGGAGATTAGCATTGCATCGGCCCATAAAGACGAATCGATTGGTAAGGCAGAAGCGGAACGGGATACCAGGGTAAAAACATCAGAGGCCAATGCCATAGCAGTACAGGGAGAAAACTCAGCCAAAATCAACATTGCCACTTCTGATGCCCTTAGGCGGGAGAAAGAGGCAGAAGCCCTGCGCGTGGCCATCACGGCAGAAAAAGTACAACAGGCTCGCGCGTTGGAAGAGGCTTACCTGGCAGAACAAAAGGCCGAGCTGGCAAGGTCAGAAAGAGAAAGATCTACTCAGATTGCCAACGTAGTGATTCCCGCAGAAATTGCGAAACAGCGCGCCATTATTGAAGCACAGGCCAATGCGGAACGCATCCGTGAAAATGCCAAAGGAGAGGCTGATGCCATCTTTGCCAAAATGGAAGCCGAAGCCAAAGGTTTGCTGGAAATTTTGACCAAGCAGGCGGAAGGTTATGAGCAGGTGGTCAAAGCAGCAGGTGGAGATCCCGGCAAGGCATTCCAACTCCTATTAATAGAAAAACTACCGGAATTGGTGAAAACCCAGGTAGAAGCCGTTAAAAATATCAAGATCGATAAAATCACCGTGTGGGATTCCGGACAAGGCGGAGGAGAAAATGGCACCACCGCCAACTTTGTGTCAGGCATGATGAAAACCGTACCACCTTTGAATGATCTTTTTAATATGGCCGGCTTGAATCTGCCTACGTATTTGAAAGGAGAGGAGAAAAAGGAAGAGGGAGAGTAGGGTTGGCGGAGTTGCCTGTCCCTATGCAGGTAAAGCCGGCGTAGGGATCGAAGCTTTCGCTAAATCAATCT
>JAGNSQ010000065.1 GCA_017987975.1 Saprospiraceae bacterium | reverse complement strand
CCGCTTTCAGGGTTAAGAGAAGCTTCAAATCTAATCTTTTCGGGGAATTATATTTTTGAAAATTTAAGGCTAAAATATGTCAAAAATCTTACTATCCGCTCTAACGACTTTCTTGAAAATCTAAATGGTATTTTTATTGATAGTCTGGTAGAAAATCTTAATTTATTCTTGAGAAGAGATTTTTCGTTTGAAGGTCAAAATAGACCCTCGCTCATAAATAATATTTCTATAAATGGTGACAAAATTCATGAGCTATCTTTTAAAGGAATTGAGAGTTACAATCGTATAAAAAATGTTTATTTATTTGATTTCAATGCATTTGCTGATGAGGCGAGCCTGGAGAGTGTGGTTATCACCAATGGGCTGCATTTGGAAAACATTAAAAATTACCCCAAAAATTTTCTTTCATCCTTTTTGTACCCGGATTCTATTAATCTTATAGGCTTGGTCAGCTTAGATTCACTCATCGATTTAAAGGGTTTGGAATATGTAAATGAATTAAGTGGATTAAGACTTTCGGATAATGAAAACCTGAAAAATATGGATGCTTTGTTAAATGTTAAAACAGCAAGTGTTTTCGCCCATGTTTATATCCCCAATAAGCAGTATTATTTGATGATTGACAAGAATCCATTGTTAAATTATTGTCAGATTCCATTTATTTGTGATGTATTGAACAAGGCCCCAAGCTCTAAAGTATTTATAAACCAAAATGATGAATTGTGTGGAGATAAAGACACAGTGCTAAAACTATGTAAGGTTTCCATGGTTACAGAGACTGAAAAAGGAGAGAAAGGGGGGATCTACCCCAATCCTGTTAAACCTGGTAACCAAATCTTTACTCATTTTTCTGAACGAGTTGTTCAATGGACCATTTTTGATTTAACTGGAAATCAAATCATTTCGTCATCACAAGAACCTATCACTATACCCAATACGATTAATCCGGGCCTATACATTTTAACGGCAAAAACCAACAAAAATTCAGCTAGTTATAATTTATGGATCTATTGAGAAGAACAGGTAAGTTTTAATTCAGACTTTCACCCCTTTAACTAAGGTTTTTGTTTAATCCATTTCACAACTTCTGTGTTACCTGTTGATGATTGAAGAGTAATCACATAAACACCTTCTGGTAAGTCAAAAGTATCTAATTCAAATCCATTTGGGATTTTAGTTATTACAGGCGTAAGAATAGTTCCATTTAAATTAGAAATATTTAAAAACTCCCAATAATCTGAATGCAGCACTGTGATAATTGAAGAGGTAGGATTGGGGAAAAGTTTGAATTTATTAAGAACATCATTCGTAGTAGTAAATACGTTGGTTTCCCCCTTTGTGGGTAAGTTCAACTTTCCAACCAAAGGCCCCCCATCCGGATATCGGCCATAAGCAACATTGGTTTGACAGGGTCCAAATCTTACGGAATCAATAGGTGCAAAATAATTGTCGGCATTGTCAAAAATACCAATAAACTCTCCGTCTTTACTCAACTTAAAATTGGCATGTCCCGGTCCCTGCGATCCATCCTCATCAGCCCAAAAGCTTACCCATGATTTGGCAGGTAAGGTGATATCCGGCATCAACCATTTATCCGGCTTTTGTAGATTGTCTGAAAGGTAGTACTGACCCAAATAGATATCTTCCTCACCGGCATTGTATATTTCTATCCAGTCTTCTGCTTCACCGGCTTCATCTTTGATGTCAGTATTGTCCGCCATCCATTCATTGATAAACAATGGGGGAACTTCGTTGTAACCAATGGAGTATTCAAAAGTATTGCAAACCGGCCATTTGCTCTCTCTGTTGGAAAGATCAACTGCCTTTAGGGTTAACTGGATGGTTCCGGGTTGATTGCTTATCCATTCAAAATGATATCTGTTGTCATTTTTAAAAGCATCAACTCCCATTCCATCATCCCTCAATTCAAGTGTTTGCCAGCTTCCATTGTCGAGTCGAAAAGTGATTTCTACTTTAATCGCTTCCATACCCTCGGCGGTAAAACTCATTATGTATTTTCCGTTTTTATAAGCAGAACGAATGTCACCAAAATACGGACTTACCTGGGTATTTTGAAGCTGAGACTGGGCAGTTGAAAGTCGTTTGGCAAAGTATTCTTTGATGCCATATTTTACGTGGCGGTCATTCATGGATTCAAAGCTGTTCAAAAAATCATTATAAGTATAGCCATAATCCAGGCCCGAATAAATATCTGTGCCCCTATAGGGTTTTATATGATCTCTAGTTTTATCTACCAGGGCTTGGATGCTATCACTTTGTAAAAACGTTTGGAGCCAACGTTTGATCAAATATCCATACCTGTTTTTATACTCTGATTGCGACATTAAGTTATAAAATAAGGGCCTGTCGTTTGAAGGTTCGGCCCATGAATAAATATTTTTGTCGCCCCAGTCTTCACCAAACCAATCAATACCCATAGTATTGTCAACATCATAGGCCATGACTTCGAGCCTCGCTCCAATGGAAGGAATGTACACATAGGCATTGTTTTTATTGAACAACGGATTGTCCCAATGCCCTGCCAATACTTCCATAGCCATGGTTTTGAGATAGGCATCTACATCAAATTTTTCTTCCAGCTTACACCTGAAATTGGGGTCGTCTTTTGCATTGAGTCTCTTTATAAATTCTATGAGGTCATAGGTATTGGGCTCCTCTTCATGGTTCTGCGGTTCATAAACCGTGGCAGGATATTGAGAAGGGCTACTGCCCCTGTATTTAAAATCGCATCCGTAAAGGCACTTAAAAATCTGACCGTCTTCATCTTTGTCTCTGGCCTGAAAATAATCGTTGTCAATGTGCTCTACGTTGAGATAGATGCCCTTGTATTCATTGTTGACATACAAGAGCACATGGTTGGCCCGAGGTGCATCGATGCCCGCTTTTCGCATCAGATCCCACACTATTTTTGCCCTTGAAAGCGATGGATCATTGTGTTCACCATTGAGATTAAGATCAGAAAGGCCCTGGTATTTTTTGCCTCCAAAATGATTAAACTTTACCTTAAATGATTTTTTTGCCGACTGCCTCGATGTGTTTCCTCTCAAGCGGAAGCCGACATTTTTAAGTGTATCTCTGATGCTGCCATCATTCCACACAAAGGTGGCCGGGTATTCATGGTCTTCTTCCCAATTGGAAGGGTCCAGCAATGCATTGAGTGAATCGGCATCCATCGTAATATCAATTCGAGGTACGACGGTATCATTAAATAAAGGATTGTACCTGGGCTGGATTTGGCTATAGACGGTTTGGCAGGCCAGCAAAAGGATCAAAGAGAGCCAGCTGTAATTGAATACCGATGACTCTCTTTGTCTTATTGGGTAAGAATGTCCGTTTTTCACTACTAAATTTTTATTTCCGGCTAGCTTCCGGACATTCTGATGATGCATATTTATTGTTTGATCAGTTTTTTGACTACACTGTTTCCATTTTCATCAAAAACCTGTAAAAAGTAAAGTCCGGCAGCCAAATCTACTGTGGGGATAGTAATTGATTGGCTATTCACCGGGTAAGAAGAAAGCTCTCTGCCATTGGATTGACGCAGTATTAGTTTCGACAAGGGCTTGTCAAAATTAAGTGTAAATTCTGTATTAAATGGATTTGGTGCAAGCGTCAACGACTGAAACAAAGGATGGTGGGTGGCGGATATCAGATCAGCGCCATCACAATCTTCGTCAATGCCATTGTTGGCAATTTCTGAAGCATCTGGATTAATGGCCGCATTGCTGTCATCACAATCTACATCAGAATTAAATCCGTCTCCATCAACATCAATGATCAAAGCTACGCCATCGCAATTTTCATCAATGTCATTGTTAGGAACTTCAATGGCATCAGGATTGATAGCGGCTACACTGTCATTGCAGTCATCGTCAGAATTAAAGCCATCGCCATCTGTATCGATTACAAGTGCTATGCCGTCACAATCTTCGTCAATATCGTTGTTTGGAATTTCAATGGCATCAGGATTGATAGCGGCTACACTGTCATTGCAGTCATCGTTTGAATTAAAGCCATCGCCATCTACGTCGATTACAAGTGTTATGCCGTCACAATCTTCGTCAATGTCATTGTTAGGAATTTCAATGGCATCAGGATTAATAGCGGCTACACTGTCATTGCAGTCATCATCAGAATTAAAGCCGTCTCCATCGCCATCAATGATTAATGCTATGCCATCGCAATCTTCATCAATGCTGTTATTGGGAATTTCAACGGCTCCGGGGTAGACTGCCAGATTTGTATCATCACAATCCACATCTGAAGTAAATCCATCACCATCTTCATCAACAGCTGAAAAATCACCCAATTTGATGTCGTCAATTAAAAAGTAACTTACTCCTCCTCCCTGAAAATAATTGATATCACCATTTACAATCATAAAGGTTAAAATAGTGTCGGTCTCAACTTCTGGATGGTTGACTGTAAACGGGAGTGTTACTGTGGTATAGGATGTATCATTGGTATTGCTCACAATATTATAAAAAACATAAGCAGGGAGGGCATCCAGATCAGCCTGGTCACCAGGAACGGAGGTAACCGCAGTATCAATGACCATCAAAAAACCCAGCGTGTCAGGCCCCGTGCCAACGTGTTTGTAACTAAATTGAACCATAGCAGGTTTTTCGGTACAACTGTTCACGGTATAAATATCTGCCCCGCTAAACGTGGCATCACCTCCAATTCTTAAAGCACTTTCTCCTTTAAAGGCATCAAAACTTTGAGAAATACCAAAGCCGATTCCCCAAAAGGCATTGTACTCTTCTGTTCCCGGTTCGAGAAAAAATCCACCCGCAAAAGCCATGGTGATAAACCGGAACAAGGGTATGTGATTGTCAGGTAAAAAAATGGGATTATTGGGCTCTTCTCCCGGTTCAAAATAAATGCTCGTGGCATCATACCAATCTTCAAAACCCTGATTTTGATATTGACAATCTATCTGGGCATAGGATGCAACTGAAAACAAGAATAAACAACAAATTGTATAAATACTCTTCATGTGGGTATAGTTAAGTAGTGATGTAATCAAATTATAAGGTACCTCTCAAGGCCTGTTCTCTTTCGATGGCTTCAAAAAGGGCTTTAAAATTGCCTTTGCCAAATGACACAGCTCCTTTGCGCTGTATGATTTCATAAAACACAGTTGGCCTGTCTTGCACCGGTTTGGTAAATATTTGCAATAAATAGCCCTCATCATCCCTGTCTACAAGGATGTTCAGGTCTTTTAACGATGCAATGTCTTCATCGATATGCCCTACTCTTTCAATGAGGTCATCATAATAAGTATCTGGCACATACAGAAATTCTACCCCATTTTTTCTGAGGGTAGATACGGTTTCAAGGATGTTGTCGGTGGCTACCGCTATGTGCTGCACGCCTGCACTTTTGTAAAAATCGAGATACTCTTCGATCTGCGATTTTTTCACACCATTGGCCGGCTCGTTGATCGGAAATTTGATGTATCCGTTGCCATTGCTCACCACTTTACTCATCAGTGCGGTGTATTTGGTCGAAATGTCTTTGTCATCAAAGGTGATAAGCAGTTTAAATCCTAAAACCTCCTGATAAAATTTCACCCATCGGTTCATGTCACCCAATTCTACATTGCCCACACAGTGATCCACATATTTTAAGCCTATGCTTTTAACAGCAGCCTCACTTTTTTTGGCTGTAAAGCCTGGCATAAAGGCACCTTTGTAGTTCGACCTTTCTACCAGCGTGTGGATGGTCTCTCCATAGGTCTTGATGGCCGCCAGCTTGATCTCCCCAAACTCATCGGTAAGGGTGTAGGGTTCAAAGGCAGATTCAGCCCCCTTGGCCAATGCTTTTTCATAGGCCTCTGCGGCATTGTCTACCCATAGGGCCAATACTTTGACCCCGTCTCCGTGCTTGGCTACATGTTTGGCAATTTCGTGGTCTTCTTTTACCGTTGAGGTGAGTACCAGCCTGATTTTATCCTGCTGCAAAACGTAAGATACTACTTCTCTGCTGCCGGTTTCAGGGCCTCTGTAGGCCACCAGTTCGTAACCAAAACAGTGCTGATAATATAGAGCTGATTGTTTGGCGTTGCCCACATAAAATTCTATGTGGTCGGTTCCATTGATGGGAAAAGTATCGTTGTTGGTCGTAGTTGAAGATTTGATTTGTGTTTCCATTGTGATATAGTTGTATTTTTTTAATGTACCCAGGAGTAGGGATAATTGGTGTCTTCTATTTGTAATGCATGGTCAGTAAGCGACAAGGGCCTGAAAGTATCTACCATCACGGCCAGTTCTTTGGTTTCTTTGGCTCCGATGCTTTTTTCAACGGTGCCTGGATGGGGGCCGTGAGGGATGCCGCCAGGGTGTAAAGTGATCTGTCCCTTTTCTACACTTTTTCGGCTCATGAAATCGCCATCCACATAATACAGCACTTCATCACTATCGATATTGCTATGGTTGTAGGGAGCAGGTATGGCCAGCGGGTGATAATCATACAACCTGGGCACAAACGAACAAACTACAAAACCTCGGGTCTGGAAGGTCTGATGTACCGGAGGTGGTTGGTGTACTCTGCCTGTGATGGGTTCAAAGTCATGGATAGAAAAAGCATAGGGATATACATAACCGTCCCAGCCTACCACATCAAAAGGGTGCGATTTGTAGTGGTAGGGATAGAGCTGATCCTGTTTTTTGATGTAGAGTAAAAAGTCGCCCTTTTCATCTATAGGTTGTAATTCCTCCGGCTTACGAATGTCGCGTTCGCAAAAGGGAGAGTGCTCCATCAATTGGCCAAATTCGTTTCTGTATCTTTTGGGAGTAATAACCGCGCTTACGGATTCGACAATAAACAAACGGTTTTTGCTGTCGTTAAAATGCAGCTGGTAAATGGTGCCTCTTGGTACAACCAGGTAATCACCATATTCAAAATGCAGATTGCCATACATGGTTTTGAGGGTACCTGTACCTTCATGAATAAAAATGATTTCATCGGCGTCTGCATTTTTGTAGAAATACTGAGTACTGCTCTGCTGAGGTGCGGATAAGATGATTTTACAATCGCTGTTGACCAAAACCGGCTTGCGACTTTCCAGATAATCGGCTGTTGGTGCAATATCAAACCCTTTCAAACTTCGGTGTGAAAGTTGTTTGTTGATCACCACATTGGGACTTACATCCAAGGGATCGGAAATCTGAATAATTTGAGTGGGTGGCTGGTTGTGATACAGTAATGAATAATTGTCGCTAAATCCTTCTGTAGAAAACAATTGTTCACTGTACAATTCACCACTTTCTTTTCGGAACTGGGTATGCCTCTTTTTTGGCAAAAGGCCCAAACGGTAATAATGCATAATCGAAGCTAAAATTTGGCTAAAATTAATGCTTTTAAGTTGACTGCCTTCAATGATTTTGATTGGAAAGATGCCAATGGATGACATTAAAGTCGATAAATTTTAACCCGAAAGACTTTTAAAATGGCATTTTCAACTTAACCTGAAGTTAGTTTTTTTGAGCTGCAAGCTTTTTTATATGTAAAACGCAATAAATCAATGACATAAATGGTATTATGTTTTTTTATAATGTTAAAATTCTCGTAAAATAGCTTGTCTAGGAATTTTCTTAGTGCTTACTTTGCATTATAAATCAGAATACGTGTGTAATGTGCGTATGGGATTACATTTTTTAAAACAAAAAAAACAATTAGAATGTCTGACATTGCAGAAAAAGTAAAAAAGATCATTATTGACCGATTGGGAGTTGATGAATCTGAAGTAACCCCTGAAGCAAGCTTTACCAATGACCTTGGAGCTGACTCGCTTGATACGGTAGAGTTGATCATGGAATTTGAAAAAGAATTTGACATATCCATTCCAGACGAAGAAGCAGAAAAGATTCAAACAGTTGGCCAAGCCATCTCATACGTAGAATCTCAGAAAGCCTAAGCTGGATTGACCAGATAAGAAAGCCGCGTCTCGCTTTGAGACGTGGCTTTTTTGTTAATAGGTAAGACTTGTCTCTCCATTGGCAAACAGCTCTTTGCCCCATTCACCTTCCAGCCAGATCCTTCCATCCGGCATCACACCTTTGAGTACTCCTTGCCGTATGGTATCCCGTGAGGAATAAGTGACAGCTTGCTCATAACCCAGCAGGTATTTGTGATATTCTGCTGATATAGTTTCAAATTCAACTGTTTTCAGGTAGTGGTTATAATCATGCTCTATCTGAAACAATATATTGTCAAGCAGGTGTTTGAGGTTCAAAACCGTCGAAGTATGGATTGCCAACGAGGTAGGGTTGGGTAGGGCTGGGTCAAAGGAGGTTTGATTGACATTGATGCCAATACCGATAACAGAAGAAGCCCATTTGAGTCCTTGCAGCTGATTGACAATTAGAATGCCCCCTGTTTTTAATGGGCCAATGTAGAGGTCGTTGGGCCATTTCAACTTTACATTTCCCATTTTTTCATTTTCAAGCACCTTAGCTATGGCGGTAGCTACACACATACTTAGGTAAAATTGTTGGTTGGGCTGCAAAAAGTGAGGGTAGACAATAATGCTAAAACAAAGGTTCTCACCGGGGTTTGACAGCCATTTTCTGTCAAATTGTCCTCTCCCCTGGCTTTGAAAGCCTGCAGAAATGACAGTTCCGTCCATTGGACTGCTTTTTGCTATTAAGTTTTGGGCAAAAGTATTGGTAGAGTCCAGAATGTCGAAATGGAGATGATTTTTCCCAAAGTGTGTATAAGCCGTCAACATTTCGTAAATTTGGAACAGTTTTTATAAAAACAAAAATATTTTTTTTGAGTAAACGACAGACAGCAGCACTTAAGCTGCGTGCAGAAGATCAAACCTTAAACGACCTTATAGTCGACGCTATCCAGGACATCAAAGGTAAAAAAATTATAAAATTAGACTTAAGGCACATTGATGATGCTCCGGCAGACTTTTTTATTATTTGTGAGGGTGACTCTACGACCCAAATAAAAGCCATTAGCCTCAATGTTGAAAGACGTTGTCGCGAGGAATTGGGCCTAAAATCGATCCATGTAGAGGGAATGCTGGGAGCCAAATGGGTTTTGGTAGATTTTTTCAACACGGTACTACATGTATTTTATCCTGAAACCAGGGGTTTTTACGACCTCGAAGACCTATGGAGTGATGCAGAAGTAACGGAGTACGACGATGTCTAAAGAACTTCTTTTGTCCAAAAGGGTTTATAAGTAAATAAAAATTAGATTTTAGTTCAAATGGAGAACAACGAGAACAACGGGCCAAAAAAGTTCAATCTTAATTCATATTGGATTTATGGCATCATTATCCTCGCCATCCTGGCCATCAACCTTTCTGTGATGGTCAACACCAAAACCAAGGTCATCAGCCTGGGTAAATTTGAGGAAATGGCAAGAAATGGTGAAATAGATAAAGTTGAAGTGGTCAACAGAATCAACGTCAATGTTTACATCAAAAAAGACGTTTTAGAAAAAAAATATCCGGATTTTAAACAAACCCGTATCATTGATCAGCAACCTCATTTTACCTTCGAAATTGGCGCCATTGAGAGTTTTGGTTCCAAAATTGAAGAATTAAAAAAGGAAGGTATCGCCATCGATCCCAAATATGTAACAAGGACCAATTGGCTTACGCCCATCCTGGGCTATCTCTTGCCCTTTGTATTTTTGATTGCAATTTGGCTCTTTATCATGCGCAGGGTTAGCGGTGGCCCGGGCGGCCCTGGTGGTCAGATTTTTAATATAGGTAAATCCAAAGCTACCCTTTTTGACTCTAAAGACTCCAAGGTCAATGTCACGTTTGCAGATGTGGCAGGACTTGACGAAGCAAAAGAGGAAGTGGTTGAGGTGGTGGATTTTCTGAAAAATCCCAAAAAATACACTGCACTTGGAGGAAAGATTCCTAAAGGAGTTTTGCTGGTTGGTCCTCCGGGTACCGGAAAAACATTGCTGGCAAAGGCGGTAGCCGGAGAAGCGGGTGTTCCGTTTTTCTCCATTTCAGGTTCAGACTTTGTTGAAATGTTTGTGGGTGTAGGTGCATCAAGGGTGCGCGACCTTTTCAAACAGGCCAGAGATAAGGCCCCTTGTATCGTCTTTATTGATGAAATTGATGCCATAGGCAGGGCCAGAGGCCGCAATGCCATGCAGGGAGGCAACGATGAAAGAGAAAATACCCTTAACCAGTTGTTGGTCGAAATGGATGGTTTTAGCACAGACAAAGGAGTAATCTTAATGGCTGCTACCAACAGGCCCGATATCCTGGATTCAGCCCTCATGAGACCGGGTCGTTTCGACAGACAAATTTCAATCGACAGGCCGGATTTGAAGGGTAGAGATGCCATATTTAAAGTCCACCTTAAGACCATCAAAGTAGATTCAGAAGTAACATCTTTTGCCCTTGCCGAAATGACACCGGGATTTGCCGGTGCTGAAATCGCTAATGTTTGTAATGAAGCCGCTTTGGTCGCAGCCCGACGTAATAAATCGGCTGTAAGTATGGATGATTTTAATTTTGCGCTTGACAGGGTCATCGGAGGACTTGAAAAGAAAAATAAACTCATTGCGCCAAAAGAAAAAGAAATTATTGCATATCACGAAGCAGGTCATGCCATTTGTGGCTGGTACCTCGAGTACGCGAGTCCTTTGGTTAAAGTGACCATTGTACCCAGGGGAGTCGGGACATTGGGTTTTGCTCAATATCTTCCGAAAGAAGAATACATTACCAGAACAGAGCAGCTGTTGGACAGAATGTGTATGACCATGGGGGGTAGAGCAGCGGAAAGGATTGTGTTTGATAAAATTTCAACAGGAGCCCAAAATGACCTTGACCAGGTTACCCGTATGGCCTACAGCATGATTTCAGTTTTTGGTATGAACGATAAGGTAGGAAATGTATCTTTTTACGGACTTTCAAGCGATAGCTACCACAAACCTTATTCTGACGAAACTGCCAGATTGATGGATGATGAGGTGCGAAATCTGATAGAAAGTCAATACCAGCGTGCCAAAAATCTCCTTACTGAGAAAAGACATGAACTCAATTTACTGGCACAAACTTTATTGGAAAAAGAAGTATTACACAAATCAGATCTGGAAAGGTTGATCGGTAAAAGACCTTTTGCAGAAGAAGAAAGGTTTGAACATGCACATGTAGGAGAAGCGCTAAAAGAGAGCGACAATACCTCTGTTGAACCTGAAGGTTTGTCTGCTTAAAACTAAACTTTTCAGCTGTATAACTTTTAGATGGCTTTTTCGTTTTACAAAAAACGATGGATATGAAGTACCTTTTTTCAATTTTTATTTGTGTCTGGATGCTGAGGGTTCAGGCCCAGGTAAAAGATACTATCCCCTCCAAAAGCAATGGAGATGTGCAAACCAAGGTCTCGGTAGATGGAAAAGTATATTCTGCCATAGTTACTGAAAATGGCGATACCCTTATTTTAGTGGACATGGATGATGTGAGTGTCACCTCACTCAGAAAATTTGCCAATGATGAGGAGTATAAAAAATACCAGAAGTTCAGAAGGTACGCTGCTACTGTTTTTCCCTATGCAAAAGAAGCCATCAGGATTTTCAGAGAAACCGAATACGCATCTCAACACCTCTCCAAAAGAGAACGTAAAAAAAAGCTGAAAGAACTGGACAAACAACTCACCGCCGAGTTTGAGGAACCGCTCAAGGGACTAACCAAACTCCAGGGCAAGATCATGATGAAGATGATTGAAAAAGAGTTGAATCAGAATATGTATGAATTGATCAAAGGGGTGAAAGGTGGATTTACCGCTTTTTACTGGAACCACTTCAGCAAGTTGTACAGCTATGACCTCAAAGAAGGTTACCATCCCGGTGATTATCCGATTTTGGATGCGGTATTAAGCGATTTTGATGTTTCTTACCGCATTGAAAATGAGAGCAGCCTTAAATATTATAATCTCAGTGAATTGAGGAAAAAATAGGCGAATTCTTATTAGTGCTTACATTGCCTTTGATGAAACAGAATAGTGCAGGGATTATGTATCTTTGACCCAAGAGAAACAAAATGTATGAAGGTAACAGATTACTTCGAAAAATCACCCGACCAAACCCACATCTCATTTGAGGTTCTTCCTCCTTTAAAAGGGGGCAGCATGCAGGATATTTTTGATACCCTGGATCCCTTGATGGAGTTTAAACCTCCGTTTATTGATGTAACGTATCACAGAGAAGAATACATTTACAATAAAAGAGAAAGCGGTTACTATGAAAAGATAGCCATCCGCAAGAGGCCTGGCACCGTAGGTATTTGTGCTTCTATCATGCACAGGTATGGTGTCGATGCCGTACCCCACTTGATTTGTGGAGGATTTTCAGTAGAAGAAACCGAAAATGCCCTCATTGACCTCAATTTTTTGGGCATCAATAATGTACTCGCTCTCAGGGGCGATGCAAGGCAATTTGAAGATAAATTCATCCCCGAGCCCAATGGCCACAAATATGCGGTTGACCTGGTGAAGCAGATCAACAATATGAACCATAGTGTCTATCTGGATGCCAACATTGAAAAAGCGTCACCTACAGAATTTTGTATTGGGGTAGCCGGATATCCTGAAAAACATTTTGAATCACCCAACCTGGATACAGATATTCAATTTACACTCGACAAGGTCAGGGCAGGCGCAAGTTACATTGTGACACAGATGTTTTATGACAACGAAAATTTCTTTAAATATGTGGATGCTTGTAGGGCTGCTGGAATTACCGTTCCCATTGTTCCGGGCTTAAAACCCATCACCAGAAAATATCAGCTCAACTCTATTCCCCGTAAGTTTTTTATCAACATGCCTGAAACCCTCGTCAAAGAGATGATGAATGCGGATGAAAAACATATAAAAACCATCGGAGAAGAATGGTGCATCCAGCAATCAAAGGAGTTGAAGGCAAGAGGAGTGCCGTGCATTCACTTTTATACCATGGGTGATGCCAAAACCACTTACAAAATCGCTTCCTCATTGTAATGAAAGCCAGGTGGGCTTGGTTTATTTTTTTTAGCATTGTTTTTCTTGTCTGGACCTTGTTAGACGCAATACGGCCTAAACGTGCTGTAGAGTCAAATTCCTCTAAAAGTATCACCATCATTTTAATTGATGGACTTTCACAAAACCTGTTTAAGGAAGAACTATCGAAAGGCAGACTGCCCCATTTGCAAAGTCTGATGCAACGTTCACTTTACGTTGAAAATGGCATCAGTTCTTTTCCTACCATGACGGGATATGCATTTTATCCCTTTCTTACCGGGACCGATGCCAGCCAAAGTGGTATTTATGGGCTTAGGTGGTTTGACAAAAAAAGGGAAAAAGGGCAGCTCAGAAACTATGTGGGGAGAACCAATGTGCAAATGAATTATGATGTCAAAGCCAGTCCTCAAAACCTTTTTGAACTGGCAGGATCGGCTTACACTTGTTCCATTAACAGTTATATGAACAGGGGGGTTAAAGAAAGTGTAAAAACAGGATTTGCCCACACCACCGCTAAGTATGAAGGTAAGATTTGGTTGTCGAACCTGGCTTCACTTCCGTGGATCGGTAAAAAAGTAATCAAAAATCATTTTTTGCATGAGACTGCAGTTGCCGACCTTGCCCTGACCCAGCTGGAGTCAAATCCAAAGGTACAATGGATCACCTTTGCCTCACCAGATGCCTATAACCATGTGAATGGTACCGATTCTACTTATCACCACCTGCTGCGACACATAGACATCGAAATTGGAAGGATCCTCTCAAAATGCAGGGAACTGGGGCATGAACAGAGAGCAATTGCGGTAGTTTCAGACCATGGCATCCAGGATGTACATACCAACCTTGATGTCTGTAAAACGTTGAAACAAAAAACAGGACTTTCCATGGAAAGAGGTAAATCAGCTGTTTTGTACAGCACCGATCTTACCACTCCAGCTTCTAAACTCAGCCCATTGGATGCCTACTTTGTAATCAATGGCAATTTGGCTGCTTACATTTATGTATTGGATGCGGCTCAGAAAAAATTGGGAAAACAAAGTCTGGAAAGACTTAAGCTTAAAAATGGCAGTACCATCAACTTGCCCCAGGAATTAATAAAAACTGAAGGCATAGAACTCTGTTTGATGATGGATGAGGTCAATGATGATATGTACATTGTTAGTAAAAAAGGAAGTTCAGTCATTACAAAATGGGGTAATAAATATGCGTATCGAATTGTTAAGGACCTGGATCCGCTGGGGTATGAAAATCACAGCAATGTGAGAGAAATGATCAATAATGGTTTTTTTACTTCCGAAGAATGGCTAAAGGCTTCCCTATATTCAGAATATCCCGATGCGATATACCGTTTTTATGAGCTGGTATCTCAAAAAAAATCTGGTGACCTCGTCATTACCGCAACAGAAGGATTTGACCTCGCCAGTAATTACGAGGCAGTGGTATCCAATTACAAAGGAGGTCATGGTAGTGGTACAAAAAAAGTAATAGCAGTGCCTTATATTTATTACCAGCCTGGTCAGCAAGCCCGTAAAATTTCTTACATGAGGGCAGAAGACCTCGGAAAATTGATAAGAAACTACTTATTTAGGGAAATATAGGTTATTGACCCATAATGAGTTTATAGGGATTTTCCCACGCATCAAATTGGTTTAACTCGTACTTCTCAATTTTTGAGATAAGTTTCTGAGCATATTTTTGATCTGTGGCATAACCACAATTTTTCAACCCATTGGCCCATGACTTATAATCGGTATGTTCAAAGTTGAATAAGGGTAAATAGTGAGCAGTGGACATCAAAAAATTAGAATGATCTACATACGATTCAAGAGCTGAGCCATAGGACCTGAAACATGACTCAATGAGCTGTCCATCCTGGTTAACATCATCGTCTTTGTGGTAATAAGTTTTACCTACCCAGTAAGATTTGCATTTAATACCAAAATGATTGTTGGCTTCAGTGGCCAGCCTGCTCATTCCGTATTGGGATTCGTGCAAGGCCTGGGCAAGTGTAATGCTGGCTGGAATGCCGGATCTGTGCATTTCTACTACCGCTAATTCTTTGAATTGGTCAATGTAAGAATAGACGGCATCTTCTTCAGCAGTTCTGGAGAATGAAAACAATGAAAAACACATTACAGAAAATACTGTTAACCTAAATAGGGAACTCATAAAGGATGACTCATTTTTTATACCCAAAAAGAACCAAAAGCTGTGCCAAAAATGTTGCATAATAAATTAAATTTGAAACAATGGGTGTAAATACAATGAAATACACATTATTGATAATTTTAATATGTAATTTCTTACCAAAGACCATTGCCCAAAAAAGTTCTGCGGCAGACAAAGATTTTGCCGAGACTGTCAATAACTACCTTTCCTTTTCTGTCCCTGTAGTCAGTGTAGATGACTTGCATCGAATGCAGCCTTCCTCTTTTCTGCTGTTGGATACCCGTGAAAAAGATGAATACCAGGTAAGCCACATCAAGGGAGCCGTTCATATTGGCTTCAACCATTTTGATGCAGCAGCACTGGCTTCTGTGCCTAAAGATAAAAAAATTATTGTCTATTGTTCCATAGGTTATCGCAGTGAAAAAATTGGGGAAAGGCTTATTTCAATGGGATATAGGCATGTTTATAATTTGTATGGCAGTATTTTTGAATGGGTTAACCGCGGATTTGAGGTAGTGGACACTAAGGGCAGGCCGGTTAAAAAAATTCATGGTTTTGACAAAAATTGGTCAAAATGGGTGTTAAACCCTTCATATACAAAGGTCTATTAGATTTTATATCAAAACCCAAAACTCGCATGGAGAGGCGAACAAATGTTCGGTTTTTGGGTTAAATTTGCATTACAATTCAGAGAGTCATGACACAGGTATCGTCATTAGAAGAGAAATTTCTGCAAATCATCGACGCAGAGGATAAAATTGAGCCCAAAGATTGGATGCCAGATGAGTATCGGAAGACCCTGATCAGGCAGATTTCACAACACGCACACTCAGAAATTGTGGGCATGTTGCCAGAAGGAAATTGGATAACACGGGCCCCAAGTTTAAAAAGGAAACTAGCTCTGCTCGCTAAGGTGCAGGATGAAGCAGGTCATGGCTTGTACCTCTATTCAGCCTGTGAAACCCTCGGCATCGATCGGGAAACCCTGCTCGAACAACTCCATACCGGCAAAGCCAAGTACTCCAGTATTTTCAATTATCCGACCCTTACCTGGGCCGATATGGGAGCCATTGGGTGGTTGGTAGATGGTGCTGCCATCATGAACCAGGTGCCACTTTGCCGTTGCTCTTATGGACCCTACGCGCGGGCCATGGTCAGGGTTTGTAAAGAAGAGTCTTTTCACCAACGACAGGGCTATGAAATCATGACGGTTTTGAGCAAAGGAAGCGCCGAACAAAAAGCCATGGCACAGGATGCCCTAAACCGTTGGTGGTGGCCATCTTTGATGATGTTTGGTCCCAATGACAGCGATTCTACACACTCCGAAATGTCGATCAGATGGAAAATTAAAAGATTTTCCAATGATGAGTTGAGGCAGCGATTTGTAGACATGACAATACCTCAGGCTGAATTGTTGGGACTGACTGTTCCAGACCCATTATTAAAATACAACGAAGAAAAAAAAGGCTATGACTTTGGGCCCATCGATTGGGATGAGTTCTGGAGTGTGGTCAAAGGCAATGGCCCCTGCAATGAAGAAAGATTAAATGCCAGGGTGAAAGCCCACGAAAATGGTAGCTGGGTAAGAGAAG
The DNA here is from genome assembly GCA_017987975.1 of Saprospiraceae bacterium. GTDB lineage: Bacteria > Bacteroidota > Bacteroidia > Chitinophagales > Saprospiraceae > JADKBO01. Next base: position 1,361 of record JAGNSQ010000065.1, on the reverse strand, counting down.
CCGCTGCGGCTTATGCTCAAAAACATGCACAAAATCATAACCTTACAAAAACCGCCTGACATGAATAATAACTGGCCCTTGTATGAAGTTTTTATCCGATCAAAAAATGGACTATCTCATAAGCACGTGGGTAGCTTGCATGCATCGGATGCAGATATGGCACTTGAAAATGCAAGAGATGTTTATACCCGAAGAAGTGAAGGTGTGAGTATCTGGGTTGTAAAGGCTGCCGACATCCGGGCTTCAGATCCGGGTGATGCCTCATTTTTATTTGAGCCGGCTGCGGATAAAATATACCGCCACCCCACTTTTTATGATGTTCCGGACGAAGTCAAACACATGTAATGGACCAACACAGACGTAAATTTATACTCCAGTGGGCAGACAATGCCATGATCCTGGGTCAAAGATTGTCAGAGTGGTGCGGTCACGGACCCGTGCTGGAACAAGATATAGCCATAACCAATATTGCCCTCGATCTCATTGGTGAGGCCCGTTATCTTTATCAACTTTTGGCAAAAGAAGAAGGCGGATCAGTAACAGAAGACGACTATCCCTTTCTCAGAAAAGAACAAGAGTTTTACAACCTTTTACTAGTCGAACAACCCAATGAAGACTGGGCTTTTACCATCGTAAGGCAGTGTATTTTTGACCATTTTCATTTTCATTTTTTGATGGAAATGAAAAACAGCGCTGATCAGGCTCTTGGTGCCATTGCCGAAAAAACCTTAAAAGAAGCCCGCTATCACCTTAAGTATTCCTCTGAATGGCTTGTTCGTTTGGGTGACGGCACCGATGAAAGTCATAATAAAATGCAAATTGCACTCAACACCATGGTAAAATTTATTGGTGAAGCCTACGAGCCAGTGGAAGCCGACGTGGCTATGTGGGAGGCAGGTCTTGGACCTGATTTGACAAAACTAAAGGATAAAGCCATTTCGGACCTAAAACTAGTGATATCTCAATCAACCCTGGTATGGCCCAATCAACAGTTTGACAGAACCGGAGGTAAAAACGGCAGTCATTCAGAACATCTGGGTTACATTCTGGCTACCATGCAATACATGCAAAGAAGTTATCCAGGTGTAGAGTGGTAATCTTATTCAAATAGTCCGCTCATTGTTTCATTGGCGGCATTTTTGTACTTTAGCAAAAACATTTTAGCATGAAAAAAATATTACTCTTCACCTTAGTTGGTATGAGCTTTTTGTCCTGCCAAAAGGATGACTGCCAGAAAGCTGACTTTATTGGTACCTGGAAGGGTACAGAAAACTGTGATGGTACCAAAACAGAAGGTGTTATTATTACTATTACCGACGAGGGCAGTAATGACAAAGTATTAATCAATGGTTCTACCTTCG
>JAGNSQ010000189.1 GCA_017987975.1 Saprospiraceae bacterium | reverse complement strand
GGAGAAAGTTATCTCTCAAGCTCACTAACACCCAATCTTTTGGGATGGAATGTCAATGGTAGTGATACCGGTGGTCAGGGAGGATATGACCTGGTATTGGCCATAGACCCACTAAATGCAGATATCGTATATACGGGTGGGGTTAACACCTGGAAATCAACCAACGGGGGTGTAAACTGGACCATCAACACCATGTGGTTCGGCGTAAGTGGCATACCCGAGGTTCACGCCGATAAACATGCTTTGGAGTGGCAAAACAACACCACCCTATGGCAAGGCAATGACGGTGGAGTTTACAAAACCACCAATGGTGGCACCACCTGGCAGCACAGAGGCAGCGGCATTGTCAATTCCCAGATGTATAAACTGGGCATTTCACAAACAGATGGTAAAGTAATGACCGGTCTTCAGGACAATGGGTCTAAACTCAAAGGAACAAATGGCAACTGGTCAGATGAAATAGGTGGTGATGGCATGGAATGTGCCATTCAACATAATGACGACCAGGTAATTTACGGTTCTGTTTACAATGGAAATTTCAACCGGTCTACCAATGGAGGAATAAGTTGGCAAAATATTTCTGATAATGTGCCCGGATCCCCTTCGGGTGCCTGGATTACCCCATTTGAAATTGATCCAGGCATGCCAACAACCATTTATGCAGGATACCAGCAAGTTTATAAATCTATAGATAGGGGAAACACCTGGACATCCATTGGTAATTTTACGGGCAACAACCTGAATATTTTAAAAGTAGCACCTTCAAACAACCAGGTCATTTATGCAGCAAGATCTACCGGCAGCCTGTGGAGGACTACCAATGGAGGAACAAGCTGGACACCCATGACTTCACCGGGTAGTAACCTTGCTTATATCACCATCCACCCCAACGATGCCAATATTTTGTGGGCCGTAAGACAAAATTATTCCGCGGGGAATAAAGTATATAAATCTGTGAACGGAGGATCGACCTGGGTGAACGTAAGTGGAACCCTGCCCAACATCCCGGCCAATTGTATTGAATACCAAAACGGTTCTGATGATGGCCTTTATGTGGGCATGGATGTGGGCATCTATTACAGAGACAACACCTTATCAGATTGGGTATTGTTTAACGCCGGCCTGCCCAATGTAGAAGTAACCGAACTGGAAATAGATTACGACGAAAATAAAATTTATTCGGCCACCTATGGTCGTGGATTATGGTCTTCGGATCTCTACAACCCCATTACCTGTTTTAAACCCAAGTCGGTTTCTGTTGTCAACCTTTGGAATGTGAGTATGACCCTCCAGTGGCAAAGTCCAACTACGGCTCCATCTGAGGGCTATGAGTGGGCTTACAATACCACCCATGAAGTACCCACCACTACCCAAACCACTACATCAACCAGTGTTGATATCACCGGCTTGCAGCCTGAAACAAGTTATTATCTGTTTGTAAGGTCGATCTGCACGGGCAACGAACAATCGCCATGGGTCAGGTTTGGCCCTGTAACCACGCTTGAACAATGTCCGAAAGTAGTTTCCATAAGCCAGGATGAGATTGGCCCCACAAAAGCTAATTTTTCATGGTTTGTTATCAGCCCACCAGCAGTAGGTTATGAATATGCAGTTTCAGGCACACAGTCACCTCCATCGAGTGGAACTGCCACCACTCAAAACATGGTTACAATTAACGGACTTTCAGCAGCGACCAATTATTATGTGCACGTAAGGAGCAACTGTGGTGCAGATGGCTTTTCCAGCTGGCTGACACTTCCGTTTCAAACAAGTTATACCTGTGGTGCCCTATATTACGATAGTGGTGGTGCCAGTCAGGATTACAGTGACAATGAAGACCGGGTGCAAAGTATATGCCCAAGCAGCCCGGGTTATATGGCAAGTTTGCAACTTACTTCAATGGGCATAGAGGAAGACTGGGATGCCTTGTATGTGCACAACGGAGACAGTGTAGAAGACCCCCTTTTTGCCAGCAGCAATGGTGTTACCCAGGCTGGTTATCCGGCGGGAGGGTATTATGGTTTTATGCCTCCTCCTGTATTTACATCCACACACCCTTCCGGTTGCCTGACCACCCATTTTCGCAGCGACGGAGGAGTAACAGAGCTGGGCTGGGCAGGGAATATTAACTGTGTAAATGTATGCAGCAACGTAGTGGTAAATACACAAGACGATGGTCCGGGCAGCCTGAGATTTGCCCTCAACTGCAACCCTGCGGGAACACAAATACTGTTTAATATTTTATTGGCGGGCGATACCATTGAGGTTTTGAGCCCAATAGAAATATCCAATAATTTTCAAATCATCAATACCTTCAACGATGCCGTGGTAATAAAAGCGTCAGCTGCGGGACCCATATTTAAGATCAATTCCGGAGCTACGGTCAATCTTGAAAAACTAAAGCTGTTATCGGGCCAGGGCAATGTGGGTAGGGCCATTGATAATGCAGGTACATTAAACCTAAAAAACATTGATGTTATAGACCTTGCCGGCCAGAATGGTGGCAGCACCGTTAAAAACGCCGGGGCCTTGATCATTGAAGGTAGCACGGGGATTAAAGAATAATAAACAACGGGAAAACAAAAGGCAGAGGGTAAGCCATGTGATATTAGGTCATAAAAGACCACCTCAAAAAATACTGGTCGCTTTTTGGAGGACCCTCATCGTGTTTTAATTGGCCTTGGTCGGAAGGGAGATAACCTACCCTTGACAGGCAACGTATTTCATGTATAACTTTGATTTATAAACAATTAAAACAAAAGAAATGATACTTGAAATTACCTTGTTTTTTGCACTTGTCGTACTGATTACCCTTGTGAAATCCGGCAATAAGTATGAGTCACAAGGCAATACTGACGAAAAACCTAAACCTGAATATAAAAAGTTCAGACCTGGCATCAGCAACCTGATGTTGTAAAAACAGGATAAAGGATAGAAGTGACGGGGCAGAAAAGCCCCGTTTTAGTTTAAGAGTTTTTTCAGGCCCACGTTGATCGCAAAGCCATTGAGTTTATCTTTATTGGGCCCAATGCCATCAATCATGTAAAACTTATTGAATTCGGCCCCCATGACCAGAGAATGGCTTTCGTTGAGTTTTCTTTCAAGGCCCAGTTCTGCAGACACCGTAACAAACCAGTTTTCAGACAGCTTACCCCCCTGGAGCAGTCCGGGATTAAACTCTTTTTCACTCAACCTTGAGCTAAAAGATTTGTTGTCTTTTTCTGATACATAACCCACGTTGCTCGGTGTGAGGGGCTGATAACCGGCGGGCTTATTGGTAATGGTATAATGGTTGGCCATGGTAAAATTGGCACTTATCCCACTTTTGAGATACCACGATAATTTTTTACCCTTTTTGATTTGGTACTTCACACCCAAGGGTACCTCAACAATGTCGTAGCCTATTTTGTCAAGACTGATTTCGTAATAATTATTGAGAAAATCGCCATAGGTTTCTACGATGGCAGCCGGCTGGTGGGTCCTCCTGGTATACTTGATACCCGTGATGGTTTCAATGTCGTTTTTTTGAAAGCTAAACATAACACCGCCTGCAAATTGTGAGGAGTATGTGCTGTAACTTTTTAGATTATAAATGGGATCAAAGCCACTTTGCGTAATGCCTATGCCGGCAGACAAAACGGGCATGACATATTTTTTGGTCTTATTTTGCTCAAGATCTTTACTAACCAGAGCAAGGCCTCCCGGCTTACTCAATTCTGTATTGTACAGCCGGGAAGATAGGGTTGGTAGTGAGGCCAAAGCAGACTTATTAAAAATATCTGAATATTGGTTTGTTGGTTTGGTAGAAACCAATGACATTGTTCCGGAAGATGGCAAACCGGGCAAGGCATCGACAACGGCAACAGCAGGGCGCTTTGTGTAAGCCAAATGACTATGAACAAAGGTCTCCAGTTGGGCAAGGTTGACTTTATGGGGTTTGTGGTGCGTGTTTTGAGGCTCTTCTATGCTGTTAACCACCACATCGAGGTTTTGGAAGCGGGTAGCCTGATAAGTTTGAAAAGCCAGGAAGATCAAAAAGAATAAAATGAGCTCGAGTGCTTTGGTCGAGAAGACATTTTTTTTGAGGCGTTCTTCTTTTTCCAGTCTCAATTTTAATAAAGACCAGTGCGAAGCATTAAAGTCCGCTTTGTGTGATTTTATTTTATGGCGAATAGAATCGTCAAAATCGACCGATTCAAAACCTTCCGATTTTTTGAGAATTTCAGAAAAAGCATCCCAATCAGATCCCCCACTTTGTTTTGATGGGGTCTCTAATCTTGTCTTTAGCCACTGGTCAAAGTCCTTATGCTTCATCCAGATCGTTTTTTAGGGAAGTGGGGGTAAACGAACCAAACTGGAATCTTTTGGCAATCAGTTCCTTTAATTTGGTCCTGGCCTTTACCAGATTGGATCTGGAGGTACTTTCGGTTATTTGGAGTATTTCTGCCAATTCTTTGTGTGAATATCCTTCTATGACGTACAAATTAAATACAGAACGATAAGCGGGACTTAAATGCTGCAACAAATCAATGATTTCGTCGGCTGATATATTGCTTAAGGCATCGGCATCACCGGAGGCCAGATTTTTGGCATCGTCGATGTCAACAGCGCGCCTCCTGCTTTCACGGCGGTAGAAGTCGATAGCGGTATTGATCATCACCCGTTTGATCCACGAAACCAGAGAGGTACCCGACTGGTATTTGTCAATGTGGCGAAAAACCTTGATAAAGCCGTCGTGCAGGATGTCGAGGGCATCTTCTTCCGTATTGGCATAACGCCGACAAACCGGATACATTACCGGATAATGAAATTCATAGAGTTTTTTCAGGGCCCAGCCTTCTTTTGCTATGCAGGCCTGAATAAAATCTTCTTCACTGTGTAAGAGGTCGATAGCAATATTCATAGGGCTAAATTATACAAACG
>JAGNSQ010000064.1 GCA_017987975.1 Saprospiraceae bacterium | reverse complement strand
GGAACAGCGGATTAAATGGGCGAAGTCGTTTTGGTACAGGCTGCTGTCATTGTCGTCTTTAACATGGATGGCAAATCGCAGACTATCGGCATTGGAAGTGGGATTGGGCACAAAAGCTTCAAATGATGCCTTCAACTTTTGGCCCGGCAACAATTGGCTTATATCCCAAATGATGGTAGAATCGGTTTTTTCTAAAGGTGTAGGACTGATATTTTTGATGTAAACCCGTTCATCCAACCTTACGGTCATGGTGCCATTGATGATGGAGGTGCCGGTATTGGTAGCAGTGTTGTGTATTTTTGCATACCGGTTGCATCTCAGGAAATCTGTTGTTTGGTTGGCAATGGCTGAAATAAAACCTGATTGTGGAATAAAACCGATCAACAAATCCTTGTCCTGATTTACGAGGAGGGTTTTCATGATCGGATTTTCTTGCCACAGACCGTAGGGTATGAAAGATGAAATTGTGTAGCTCCCAGTATCTAATAAAAAATCTGTCAATCCATCTAAGTCCGTAAAGTATGTGGTTGTATGTGATGATATTTGTATACTGACATTGCTTAAAGGGAACTCCTGTGTAACCGAATAAGTCCCATCACCATTAAGATCGGCGAAACAAGTAACATGTACCCATTTTTGACCTTTTTCAGAACATTCCCCTTCTGGCAATACCACTAAATTAATTGGATCAGATTGACAAAATGAAGAAGCAGCAAGAAAAGTTATTTGCGCCATTCCAGGGTTTATTGCAGTAAAAATACCACCGTTTGTGATGGTAAGAATTGCGGGATTGGAAGAAACCCATGAACCTCCTGAAGAAGGTTTGCATTGTCCAATATCATACACACATAAAGTGTCATTTGTTAACAAATCAACTATAGGTTTTAAAGCAACTGTTACCGGTGCAGTCAATTGGGAAATACATCCTTGGGTATTTGTAAATTGGAATCTTGCAGAACCAGCTGCTAAACCTGTAACCTCACCGGTATTAGTAACAGCTGCAATGTTTGGATTGGTGCTCACCCATGTTCCTCCTATCGAAGGACTTAAGTTTGATTTACCACCAACACAGATTGAACTAGGTCCTGAAATAAATACTGTTGGTATTGGATTTACAGTAATGACAGGCGATTGTAATTGTGTGCCACACACCGGCACAATGGGCCTGTAGGTAAAGGTGACCTGCCCCTCTGAAATGGCAGTTACCACACCACTATTATTGATGGTGGCGACGGCTGGGTTATTTGATGTCCATGTGCCTCCTGTTGATGGGTGCAATTGAAGAGTATTACCTGCGCACACTGAATCACTACCTAATACAGTTACTTTCGAAATAATCACATTGAGGGGTATAGATTTTGAAATACAGCCGGTGGTGTCGTTTTTTAATTGCAAAAGTGCCGTTCCACTTTTGACTGCAGCAGCGCGACCATTAACCAGTATTTTTACTACTTCATAAGAATCAAAAACCAGAGGGTTGTAATCTGTCTGCCACGTCATAGAAGGGGGTGTAGGTAAGGCAAGGGTGTCACCCTCACATATAGGACAAATGCTCAGAGGTACTGGGGGAATGCCATTGACCTCGATGCTGATCTCATAACTTTTGTTGTCAACGGTATATTGGTAATTGTATTTACCAATAGCAGCCTGGTCATTGATCTTTAATAAGGCCTTGCCTCCACTCATGGGTATCAATTCTCCCACACCATTGCCCACTGCCTGCCAGCTGCCCGGTATGCCATTGATTTGCGCTGGTACGCCTGAAAGCACCAGACTTGATCCCGGACATACTGCTGTATCGGGTGTAGGCAGGTTTTCAAAAAATACGGGTAGGGTATAATCGCGCATACATCCTTCTTTGTTGTAGGCTTTTAATTGAAAGTAACCCTGAAATGCGGGTGAAAAGTTAGCTATGAAGATACCCTGATTAACACTGCTAAAGCCCTGTGGACCCGTCCATTCATAGTTGTTATTACCTCCGCAGCTACGGGAGGCGAAATAAGGTGTCAATGTAAGGTTCTGCGCCAGATCATAATCAAGTCCTGTCATTACCGGCCCAGGAGAGCCCACTTGCGGCAGGTTGCCATTGTAAAGCTGTGTAGGGCTGCCCATGGCAAAACTGTTGCTGAAGTCGTTGCCCAGCAGATTGGGATCCGTGCTATCCGGATCTACACCATTTTCATACAATCTTATATCAAAACCACAACGGGCTGTTGGCTTGTCAGTTTTTAAACTAAAAAGAGGCAGGGTATCGCCCGCTGACAATCCTTCCGGAAAGTAGGCAGTGGGTGTGATGCTGGGATAAATGCGATGAAACTTCTGACTACTGCAATTGGCAGGTGTCACAATGGGAGGTACAATTTCATATCGGATCGGTGTAGTGCCGTTGGGACCGACAAAAGGGTAATAAACTCTGCCGAGGGTCACGCTTACATCATCTGCACTGATTACAGAAAACTGGGAGTTGAAAAGTACCCGGTCACTGACGGTGCTGATCTGGCCCTCTGCTACATAGAGGCTCACCAGGTATTCGCAGTGAGTTGTGTCATACGACATCAGGTATTTGACCTTGGCGATTTGAGCGTTGAGGCTAAGGATGAAACCAAATAAGAAGAGAGCTGTGGCAATATTTTTCATGGGTTAAATTTTACCAAAGATAATACGCTCTATTATATATTAGTGGAATCGCAATATATAATTTAATGAAAAACCGGGTTAACCCTCATTTTTAATGGTATTCCCCGACTTATTTCTTCAATTTGTCACCCAAAAATTCCAACGCTTTTTGAAGTACCACATCTTTGTCCTGGAGGTACTCTTCGAGGCTGGGCTTTACGAAAATATCGGGGCTGATGCCATAACCTACAAATTCTCTGCCATCGGGATAGACATCTTTTTTGGTACACACCCTTGCCCTGCCGCCACCCGGCAAATCAAAGAGGTAGGGCTGGCCGGTGCTGCCAAAACTTTTGTCGCCCATAAACGTAAAATGGGGCAGAGGGTCTGCGTAAATCAAAAAATCTTCGGCTGCTGAAGCGGTGGCATTGCCCATGAGCACAACGGTTGGTACTACTATGCGTTTGTCCTTCGTCCATACTTTGGTAGCATTATAAGGGAACTCATAGTAGGCCTTGTCATGGGCCATCAGATAACTTTTTACCATCTCTTCTTTGGATGAGTCCCACTCTGGTTTGGCGGCCATGGTATCTGCCGGTGTCAGGAAAGCGCCCCAGGCTTTGAAGGCGGCCTGGTGTTCGCGGGTTAGGCTCTTTGACCCTGCAAGGGACTTGTCATGGGTGAAATATTGAAGGATGTCGAAGCCAATGTTGGTACTGCCTCCACCATTGTAACGAAGATCGATGATCAGGACTTTGGCTTTGTACAGCTGCGGCAAAACAGCGTGGAAGAAGGAGTCGATTTTAATATCTTCAAATGAATTGAGCGACAAGTAGTGGATACCGCGATCCATGACCTTGTGATCCAGCAAGTCCCGATTGACAAATGGTGGAAAAACCTCTTTTTCCTGTGTGACCTGGTGCTCGAGTTTTAAGGTCTTCATTGTGCCATCAGGCTTTTTGATTGTGATGGTGAATTTTGAACCTATATATCCCTTGAGCAGTTCATAGGCGGCCTGGCTCTCCAACACATAGTCGGTAGAGGAAGCAATGTAAGGTTTTACATACCGATTGGCATAGGTGGCTGTGGGAAGGCCATTGACTTCCACGATCTCACTGCCCACCGGCACTTCTTCTTTTTTGCTGGCATTGACCCTTGTGATGATGTATTTCTGGTCAAAATAAGAAATGAAAAACCGGTAGGACCCAAAGCTCGTGGTATAGAGATTTTTAGCGACCTCATTGGGAAAATACACATTGGTATGCCCATCTTTTAAACTGGCGCAAAGCTTTTGCAGTAGCAGGTAATATTCATAATCACTGGCCGTCTCCTGGCAGCGCAGCAGGGTCTCTTTGTACAGGCTGTCCCATTTCTGGCGGTCTACCTTATCCAGAAAAACAAAGTTATAATTGACCTCCTGCCAGAATCGGGATACCCCGTAGAGTCGGTCGGCTCGGGAGAGGGTGTTGGGGGACTGGGCAAAGAGGGTAGTGGTGAATAGAAGCAGGGCAGGGAGGAATTGGTTATATTTCATTGAAAGAGGTATCATAAAAACAGACAAAATGATTTAAAATTAACAGTTAGATGTTTAACATCTATTGTGCTGAGTAGCTAAGTTAATACATAAATAGATAGGTAATGAGATGTAGGGGGCTAAGCTCCATAATTTTAAGAGGCAAAGTAATGAGAAAATTATTTCTCCAACAGAAAAAGGGTAAAAATAATTTACAAAAAATGTAAATTTTTTATATATTTGTAAACATGAAATTGCTACATCTTCCGTCTCGTGATAGGATCGATGTTATGATTTAAAATAAAGATCCTAACGATACCCAAAACAAGACTCAGGCAACATTACATAACCCAATATGGTATGTTTGATGATGGTGGAAAACATTTGTATTTGGTTGACAATAACTTATTTAAGTTGATAGCAAAATATGATTTATGAAGACAGAAAATAAAAGGGCCCAGCTAAGCGATCAAGAAGCTGCATTGCAAGTCCATAAGCACGGTCTTGGGGCAGAACAAAAGAAAAAAGCTGATAAGCAGTTAATGATTGCAGTCAGAAAAAGAAGGTCGCAAATGTCGGAAGTACAAATGCAATATGCCTCACTGATGCAAATGCGGTATCTGATCGATGACTATATAAAATCAGATCAATATGATGAAAGATTGTCATTTGCCAACGTCTTAAGGTCGTATATAAAACTAAAATACAAATCAAACAAAGCCTTTGCCCAAGACCTATGCCTCGATGAAACAGAGCTGAGTTCTGTTTTAAATAAAAGGCGGTCGCCTTCTGATAAAACCATCATCAGGCTGGAATTGCATTCCAATAGCATCATACCCGCCACCAGCTGGTATCGTTTGGTAGAGTTGGAAAAAGCCCATTTCTTTTTCGATAATATTAAAAATAAGCAGGCAGAAGAAAAAAATGTAAAGAATAGGATGGCAACCCATTTTTAATTCAATCAACTTATTATCATCCATTTATTGTTCCCAATCTCTAATTTATGTACATAGGCAAAAAAATCGAACTGCCCTTTATCTGGTTTTTTGGTAAAAAAAACATCCTGATCACCGCGGCTCTCAGTCTGGTGGTGGTCTTGTTGTACCACTATGCTGGTCTCACCTTCATAGGCATTCCCTTTTTACCCGTAGCCACCATCGGTACGGCTGTAGCCTTTTATGTGGGTTTCAAAAACAACCAGGCCTATGACCGCCTATGGGAAGCCCGCCGACTCTGGGGTGGCTTTACCAATGTAAGTCGCACCCTGGCAGCCACCTTTCTTTCCCTGGTCAAGGACAAGGAGCTGCAAAAAGACTTTCTCACCCGCCACATCGCCTACCTCAACATCGTAAGGCTGCAACTCCGCAAGACCATACCCTGGGCTACCAACAACGAAGACTACCACCGCCGCGTCGTATCCGAAGCCGATGAAGTCAAACAATTTGACCTGGCCATTGTAGAGTTGTTCCAGAGCCTCGATAAGATGGAAGTGTACGAAAAAGTCAAACACAAGGGCAACATTGCCAACGTCGCTCTGTGATACCAGTTTGAAGTACTCACCCAACTCAAACGCGACAAGGTACTGGATGAATACGAACACAGTGACCTCTGTAAGTTGCTGGGTGAGCTGTACAACCTGCAAGGCGGCTGTGAAAGGATCAAAACCACACCCCTCTTCCGCCAGTACAGCCTGTTTAGCCGTCTCTTTGTCAAGTTGTTTATTTTTCTCCTGCCTTTTGCCCTGGTATCAGAGATGAGCAAGTTTAGCACTTATGGCGTATGGCTCGTCATGCCCTTTTCCATACTGATCTCCTGGGTCTTCATGACCATGGAACAAATCGGCGAATCCAGCGAAAACCCCTTTGACAATGGCACTAACGACACCCCCATGGCTGCCATCTGCAGAAACATAGAAATCGACATCTTAGAAATGCTGGGAGAGACCAATTTGCCGCCGAAGGTGGAGGCTTATAATGGGGTGTTGTTGTAAATAAATCATAAATTGAAATAGTCTGCGAACGTAATTACATTAGATCATTTCGACCAATTAGTTATCAAATAGTTGCTGGATAACTCTAAAAAACTGTAAAGCCAGTTTTTACCGTTGTTGCCATAGACAAATAAAAAGGAATTCTAGCCAAATTTTCTTCAGGCAATGCACCAAGTCGAATTTTCTAATTTTAAAGTGAACAGGCTAATTTCTTCCCTTTTATTACCTCTTTAATAATTATTTTGATTTTTCAAAATTTTATTTTAAATTTGCAAAAAAATTTGCCATGAAATTTAGCTTAGTGATCATCTTTTGTCTTACCCTTACTTTTTCTTCTGTTAAATTATATTCTCAATCCGCAACTTTTACTACTCCAGGGACGAACTCGTTTGTGGTTCCTCACGGAGTAACTTCGATTAGTGCTCAAGTTTGGGGTGCCGGTGGAGGTGGATCAAAAGGCTATTTGAATCAAAAAGGAACAGGTGGTGGCGGTGGAGGATATGCTTCCGGTAATTTAGCTGTGAATCAAGGCTATAATTTGATGGTTAATGTTGGCCAGGGGGGTACAGGAGCTGCCACAGTCGGAACAAACGGGACTGGTGGAGGCTCCACTTCAGTAACATTCGTGACATATCACCTAACTGCATTGGGTGGTGGTGGTGGCACTACTAATGTAACCTATCCGATGAGTTGTCCTTCAGGTTTTGTTGCCGGAAACGGCGGCGTTGGAGGCAATGGAAGTGCTTTTCAATTCACTTCAACCGTATTTCGTTGTGGAGGATCCGGTGCAAATCTTGCAGGGGGTTGTTCTCCATCCTATTCCACACCAGGCGGCGGCGGAGGAGGGTCAGCAGCACCAGGTGGAAATGGAAGAGAGGCAGGTCAGACCACAGGATTTGGTGATTGTAGCCCTGGAACCACTCAAAATGGTGGTACTGCCTTAACAGATGGTGGAGCAGGTGGCAATGGAGGTGTTACCATTGGAAATGGAATCGATGGTACTTCACCTGGCGGTGGTGGAGGTGGAAATGCTGGAACGGGAAATGGAGGCAACGGTGCCAATGGTAAAGTAGTTTTGAATTGGACATGTTCAAACAACCTCTTTTCCGCAATGGGTACCGATAATCAAAGTATTTGTTCGGGAGAATCCATTGATAACATAGTTTATAAAATTGTCGGAGCCACAGGTGCGAGCGTTACAGGTCTTCCAGATGGTGTGAATTATACTTATTCATCAGGCACCGTAACCATCTCAGGTCAGCCTTCTGTTACCGGTACGTTTAATTATTTGGTTACCCCAACCGGCTATTGCACTGCATCTACAGCTTCAGGAAGTATTTCGGTTGGAGGACCTGTAAAAAGAAGTGGCATTTGTTATGCATCAATTAGTGATGCTCTCAGTTTAGGAATGGGAAGCCCAATAGAGGTTTTAGGCAGCACTTTATTGGAATCATTTACCATTCCTGCTGGTTTGACACTGGTGATCAATAACGGAGCCACCGTAACCAATGCAGGTACTGTGACTAATAATGGAATTATACAAATCAATCCAGGAGGTTCTTTTGTGAATAATGGAATTTACGAGGGCACAGGTAATTTTTCTGGTAACTTTATAAATCCTTTATTAGGTACAGTAGATCCCGGTAATTAATCGTTAGATTCCGAATTTTCTGCTTTGTGATTAACGGGGATGAGTTTGGCTACTGTATATGACAAAATAATTTTGTTTTATAAAGTCTTCAAATATGATATTCTAAATAGACTTTGAATGCTTAGTTAATCCAATTGGAAATTAGATTGTATCTCCAATAGAAGATATTAATAGGGATTGATATCACCTCTCTTTTGTAGGATTCCAGTGTCCTTTGGACTGAATGTTGTTTATTTTTACTTGTTTTAACTAATTTCTCTTTTAATCCAAAGGATCAATTGAAATATGGGAGCTATTTAGTGGTGAATATTAGATACTAGCTTTGAAAACCTGCCTTCTGGAATTTTACTTTCTGAATTAAGTTGAAGGGCCATTTAAATAAGGAGTTACCTGGAATTATCACAAATAACTTTTGTGAATTGATTTTTCATTGAATTTAAAGTTGGCTAAATGTAAATACATGGACAAACCACGGTTCAAGAAATAGTTATGAAAGAATTCGGATTTTATTGCCTACTTTAAATGGGAACCTGTAGTTTCTTGTGCTGATAAATAGATTTTTACGTTATGATTGTATGAAAAATCAAATAAAAAAGGGAAGCATTTCAAGAATACTCCCCTTTTGGGTGGCTAATGGGATTCGAACCCACGACCAATGGTACCACAAACCACTACTCTAACCAGCTGAGCTATAGCCACCGTATTAAAGCGATGCAAAATTACGTTTTTTTAATTAATTCGACAAAAAAAATGTTTAGAAAGAGAGTCGGGAAATATGTTCATATGTTCACATGGTACGTTTCGACAAGCTCAACGTTATGTTCATATCATTTGGGTTTTTCCAGTAGATGAGGTAACTGCCACGAAAACAAGATTTTAACTGCAGACCCTCATTATTTTGGAAATCTCCCCAATGATATGAACATACAAGAGCATCAAAACGCAGTTTTTATGCTCTTGAACATAAAGACTTGCAAAGCAAGTCTTACCATATGAACATATTCCCCTCTTCCGTAATATTTACCACCCTCAACTCACAAAGTCCTTTTGATTTTTTCTATCTTTGTACCCGAAATGGATGTCTCAAGGCTTATAATCAATAAACAACGATTTTTGCTCACGGTCGACCGACTTTGTTACGAGCTGATCGAAAACCACGGCAATTTTGAGGATACCTGTCTGATCGGTATCCAGGACCGGGGTGCCCTGCTCTCGGATTTTTTGATGGAGCGACTCAAAAAGCTCAATAAAAAGATGGTGCCGAGGTATGGCAAGTTGGACATTACTTTTTACCGCGACGATTATCGCCACCGGGAGAAACCACTGAAAGCCTCATCTACCCTGATCGATTTTATTGTGGAAGACCAAAAAGTCATCCTGGTAGATGACGTCTTGTACTCGGGTCGCACCGTACACGCAGCCATGACGGCCATCCAGGACTTTGGCAGGGCCTCCAGCATCGAATTTCTTTGCCTGGTAGACAGGCGTTTCAACCGGCACTTTCCGATCAAAGCTGACTATACCGGCATCATTGTAGACACCATGGACGAAAGTTATGTCAGGGTAGAGTGGGAGCACATCCACGGACAGAGCCAGATCTTATTGTTATCTGATAAAAATGAGACCGCATGACGTCTACCTCGCAGCTAAGTACCAAACACCTGCTGGGCATCAAACAGATTACCCGCGACGACATACTCACCATTTTTAAAGCAGCTGCTGATTTTAAAGAGGTCATCAATCGACCCATTAAAAAGGTGCCTTCGCTTAGAGATGTTACGGTGGTTAACCTGTTTTTTGAAAATTCTACCCGTACCCGCATTTCTTTTGAATTGGCAGAACGTCGGCTTTCGGCTGATGTGCTCAATTTTACAGCCTCCTCTTCTTCAGTTTCCAAGGGAGAAACTTTGCTGGATACGGTCAACAACATCCTGGCCATGAAGGTAGACATGGTGGTGATGCGACATCCGGCCCCGGGAGCACATGTGTTTTTATCCAACCACATCGATGCCAACATCATCAATGCCGGCGATGGTACCCACGAGCATCCCACCCAGGCCTTGCTCGATGCCTTTTCAATGACAGAAGCCATTGGCCTGCTGGAAGGAAAAAACATTCTCATCGTGGGTGATATCCTGCACAGCAGGGTAGCCTTGTCCAATATTTTATGTCTGAAAAAACTGGGTGCTAATGTGGCGGTTTGTGGTCCACCGACGCTGGTTCCCAAACACATGGACAGCCTGGGCGTAAAGGTGATGTACAACATCCTCGAAGCCCTGCAATGGTGCGATGTGGCCAATGTATTGAGGATACAGCTGGAGAGACAAGACATCAAATACATACCTTCGCTGAGGGAGTATGCCTTGTACTATGGTGTCAATAAAGCCTTGCTAGACAAGGTAGGCAGACCTATTGTGATCATGCACCCGGGCCCCATCAACAGGGGGGTAGAGATCAGCAGTGATGTGGCAGATTCAGAACATTCCATCATCCTGGATCAGGTAGAAAATGGTGTTGCCGTCCGAATGGCTGTGCTGTATCTGCTGGCAGGTAAAAAATAAGAACTGTTAAAATATTATTAAAAAAAGTTATACATGGGAGACCATGGAAACATTTTTGTCTAATTTAGAGTCTAGATTGAGGTAAAATTATGAAAGTGAAAAACAACTTATGGAGTGCTCTGGTGGGCATGGTTTTTTTTATTCCCACCCTGACCGGTCAATACCACATCAATTTTAAAATAGATGACTACACCAATGATACCCTTATCATTGGATATTATTATGGTGAAAAGCAGTTGGTGAAAGACACCGTTTACGCCACCAAGCCGGGAGAATTTACCTTTAAGGGGGATGATAAACTCGATGACGGCATGTACATTGCCTTGTTGAAGCCAGACAATACCTTTGTGCAATTCATCGTGTCGGGTGATGACACTAAATTTGATGTCAAATTCAAAAAGGCGGATACCGCCAAACTTACTTTCAAAAACTCACCGGAAAACAAACGTTTTTACGACTACATGGACTACATAAAATCCATGAGAGACGCCGCAACCCCGCTGCGCGACAGTCTGACCAAGTTAAAAGAAAAGGACAAAGACGACCCCAGTATTAAGGCCAAGCTGGATAAGATAGATACCGATGTAAAAGCATTTCAGGAAAAATTTGTGAAAGACCACAAAGGCACTTATACTGCCAATCTGATCTACTCTAACTTTGAGGTGACCATACCAGAATTTGATGGCCCCGAAGAAGAGACCCAACTCAAGCGCTACCGCTATTACAAAGAGCATTACTGGGACTTTTTAGACTGGGACTTTCCCGCACTGATCCGCACCCCTTATATCCACCAAAAGATCGATTACTACGTAAAAAAACTTACGGTTCAAAATCCGGACAGTTTAATTATCTCTGTAAAGGAAATCCTTACCAAGCTGGAAAAAAATCCGGATGCCCAAAAATACTACCTATCGCATTTCCTGAATGAATACGCGAATAGTAAAATCATAGGCATGGACAAAATTTTTGTATTCCTGTCAGACAACTATTACGCCAAAGGAAAGGCTACCTGGGTAAAGGAAGATAACCTCAAAAAAATCATCGAGAGTGCAGATCACCTGCGCAACATCCTCATTGGAGAGATCTTCCCCAACATCACTACCTATAAAGAAGACAATACGCCAGTGGTTTTACACAATGTAAAATCAAAATATACCCTGCTTATATTCTGGGCCCCCGATTGCGGTCACTGCAAAAAATCAATGCCCGACATCATCAAATACGCCGCAGAATTTAAAGAGAAAGGGCTCACCACCATCACCGTTTGTACCAAGGGTGGCGACAAAGCTAATACCTGCTGGGATGGAGTAAAAGAAAAAAGTATGGAAAGCCTCATCAACACGGGCGATCAATACCAACGTTACCGCCAGATCGTACATTTCCAGACTACACCCAAAATCTTCATCCTTGATGAGAAAAAAGAAATCCTCTTCAAGGACCTACCTGCTGAAGAATTGGGCAATGTGATGAACGAAATCATTAAAATCGACGAAGAGAAAGCCAATAAGAGCAAGGGGTAGCCGACCGGTGGTCGGCTAAATGGTTCGCCTCCCTACGGTCGGCTAAATGGTGACGCCTCCCGGTGGTCGGCTAAATATTCACGTCCCACTGGCGTGGGACTAAATGGTGACGCCTCCTTACAGTCGGCTAAATGTTGACGTCCCGCTGGGGAGGGACTAAATGTTTGAGTGCCGCTGAGGTTTTATTAAATATTCGTAACTTCTGGTGGGTGGTTTTTTAGAATTATGATTTTGGCTTGCTTCAATTATAATCCCTATTTCCAAACTTCTACCTTGAGCGCTTAACAAGATTCTTCATCTGTTTTTTTAGTTCTTATCCGTAATTACAAATTTCCCACTATGCACATTAGTGTATGAATTGGTAATGGTATAAAAATACAGGCCGGCAGATTTGGCATTGTATTCTAATTCAAATTGGCCCTGAAGGAGAGGTATTTGATCGATCAATTTTCCTGTTGCATCGTAAATGTTTAAGAGGCTTTCCCCGGGATGATCGATGTATCCTTTCAATTGAATGCGTCCATTGCCTGGGTTGGGGTAACATTGTATACCATGCTTGTAAAAGCCATCAATGTCGGATTGGGATGATATTGTGCAATTGCCTGGCATATGGTTATCAAGCCATTGTAATCTGGTTGCTATCCAGGATTTCAGGGTGTCAATTTCTGCAGCATAAGTGATGGCGATATTACCAATCTCGGGAGCGGGGCCACTTATGCCCAATGTTCTCCAGCGTTCAAAATGTCTGCGTTGGGGATTCTCTACCAGATGATGGATGCTGTCTAAGTATTGAAAGATGTAAGTAGTATCCAAATAGGATTGCCGGTACATTTGATAAGTACATTGCAGCTCATTGGCAAAGCTTGAATCTTGCAACATTCGAATGTACCAACCGGTAGAATGGTTGTCTGTAGGGCAGTCATTGTTGAGGTGGGCCCAGCCTGCTCCTTCAAAATTATCATATAGGTGGCAGATGCCCAGGTTTTTCCAGGCCCAGTCGAAATCCCACACGGGGCCTGCTTTGAGTTTGTTGTTTTTGGAGTTTCTGTCTTTGTGGTAAAATATGCTTTTCTTAAAACCATCTGCATTTCGGGCTACTTCATTGACGATGAAGTAATCGATGAACGAAGGAACATCTAAATATTTTCTATAACCGCGGATAGGATCTTCGAAATCTTCACTGTACAATTTGGTCTCTAAGCTATCTATGAACGCTGCGATGTAGGTTTTTTGTTGCAACACTATGGTTTGTGCATCAGGATATTCAAACAGAAAATGGACATCCAGACCCGGGTGATCTATGGGAGAATAGTTGGATTGAAAACTGTTGTTGTCGCCCCTCAGATTTTGCTCTAAAATATAACCACCGGTTAGCTCATCTCCTTCGACATCATCAGGATTTAGTCTGGAAATGCTAACCCTGTTTTTATCACGTTTGATTTTTTCTGTGAGTACATAGATGCCTTTGTATGCACTGTCAATCATTACCTCACAATGTCGGGTTGCCGGACTATAATTGCCCATTTGATTAAAAAAAAGATGGGGCAGGGTATTCCTGGTCAGCGATCTGTCATTGAAGTTGGAAAGAAGGATCCAGTCATTTTCCTCCGGCATGCCAAGAATTGAAACATCCTTATTTGCACCTGCACTATCGCGGGTTTCTATACTAAAAGGTTGTTGTGGATAGCCTGCCGAACTGGCCCCTCTGATCTTGATTCCGATAGGGCCATCGTAGATTTTTTCGCCTTTGTTCAAGATGGTCATCCCGGCATCGAGTCTACTATCATAAGGTATATCCAATCCGTTTGTTTGAATGTAAATAACGGGTAATTCTGAATTGTCCAGATTGATGCGACCGGTGTCGCTCCACTTGAGGTCAAATGAAACATTTTCACCATTGGCACCCCACACCTGTGTATATACCTTTTGACCAGCAGGTACATCAATCAGGGTAACGCTGGTGTCTTCACTGGTTTGGCCGCATGCTATCTTTTGCAACAAGCCACAGTCAGCTCCTTGCCAAATAGCATAGCCTACGCTATTGACACCCAGTTGTTTGATGTCAAAAGCCATATTTCCTGAGAGAGGTATGGTAGTGGCAAACCAAATGTCACCCTCCTGGTACGCCCCACAATTGGGATTGATGCCGGAAGATGTAGCCTCTGTATTTTGTCCCATCTTTGCTACTTCTATTTCCAGGTCAAGGGCTATACAGGGGTGTTTCCCCGCCTGCGCCGGATTTTTGCAACTTGTGGATGCAGAAAAAACAGTTCCTATTTTCGGATAGGGGCCATCTCGGAAAATCACATCCCAGGCATCGTTAAAGATTTGGTAGGTATTTTCTTCTTCATATTGACCACTTGTATATTTTAAACGTAAGTTGTCATTGTTGCAAACTTCAAATGTTTCAATACTGCCAATACCTGAGGCTGAAAATTTTCGTATGAGGGTGTCATTCAGAAAAACCTCCAAATAGCCGTCATTCCAGCCATCACCATAACTGTCCTGCATGACCAGGTGATAAAAACAACATTGACCTACAGTTGTTGAGCTAAACAGTAATAAAATGAATAGGGCGATCACCGAATGGTAGCGGCATTTTTGCAAAAAAAATGACATGTGAAAGTGGCTGTTATGTAGCGTAAAAGTAATAGATGAAAATGGTTTTCCCAAATTTCAAAAGTTACCAATTGATGGCTCAATGGTTCGCCTCCCTACGGTCGGCTAAGTGGTTCGCCTCCCTGCAGTCGGCTAAATGTTCACGTCCCGCTGGAGCGGGACTAAATGTTGACACATTTTCTAGTACCTAGCCCCTAGTAGTTTAGCCCCTAACCCCTAACCCCTACCAATACCTTATTCTTCTTCCCATTCTCCACCATCAGGTATTGGCCATGGAGAAGGTCTGCTGAAGATACCGTATGCTCGATTACTTCTACTTTCTGTTTATTGACACTCACGGCTTTGTTTTGTATGGCTTTTCTGGCTTCGCTTTTG
Organism: Saprospiraceae bacterium; assembly: GCA_017987975.1. Classification (GTDB taxonomy): domain Bacteria; phylum Bacteroidota; class Bacteroidia; order Chitinophagales; family Saprospiraceae; genus JADKBO01. The sequence goes on along the minus strand of JAGNSQ010000064.1, from coordinate 3,850 downwards.
GAGGCTACGATGCCGGTGTGATCGCTGATGAGGTCGATGATAGAAACATTTTCATTGAGGAGAGAAGAAGGGATTTCTTTGTAGGTGATTTCGCCTTTTACCATCTCGAGTTGGGCAGGGCTGAATTGTTGTAGTGCTTCAGGACTGTCGTAAGTTTTGCCAAAGAGGAGTTCGGTTACTTTTTGGACAGAGGCCAGGTCTTCCGGTGAATGGACGCGGGCGGTCAGTTCTTCGGCCAGCAGTTGTTTGAGCATGCGGGGATTGTCTCTATGGGTTTCCTCCATGTCAATCACTTCCTGTTTGGTCTTTAGGGTGAAGTAACGGATGTATTTGCTGATGTCGGCATCATCGGCGTTGATCCAAAACTGGTAAAATTTGTAGGCAGAAGTTCGGTTGGGGTCTAGCCAGATATTGCCTTCTTCGCTCTTGCCAAATTTTTTGCCGTCGGCCTTGGTAAGGAGTGGGGTAGTCACGGCATAGGCCTTGCCATCTTCGAGGTGGCGTCTGATAAATTCAGTACCGGAAGTGATGTTGCCCCACTGGTCACTACCACCCATCTGGATGCGACAACCATATTTTTGATATAATACCAGAAAGTCATAAGCCTGAAGTAGCTGATAGCTAAATTCTGTAAAAGAAAGACCGGTTTCCAACCTGTTTTTTACGCTGTCTTTTGACATCATGTAGTTGACTGTAAGGGTCTTGCCTACGTCTCGGAGGAAGGCCAGTACGTTCATGTCTTTGTAAAAATCGTAATTGTTGACCACGATGGCGGCATTGGGTCCGTCGAAATCGAGAAACTTTTTCACCTGTTCCAACTGAAAGCGGAGGTTGGTGTCCAACTCGTCTTCGGTTTTGAGTTCTCTTTCTTTGTCTTTAAATGAAGGGTCGCCTATCCGGCCGGTGGCCCCACCCATAAGGACAATGGGCTGGTGGCCACTGAGTTGAAAAAGTTTGAGGAGCTGAAGCTGAACAAAATTGCCGATGGTCATAGAAGGGGCCGTAGGATCAAAGCCAATGTAACCAGTGATTTTACCGCTCTCCAGCAAATCATCGGCACCAGGCGTCATATCGTGCAACATGCCTCTCCACTTCAGTTCTTCCACAAAATTCATCTTCTCTAAATTTTTGTGCAAAGGTAGGATTTTATGACCATGCAGAAAAGCTTAGACCTAAAAGTAGGTGGCTACGGCCAGGCTTTTCATCTCTCCATTGTATTTCCTAAACCAGGTCATCTGCCTTTTGGCGTAGTTGCGACTGTGTTGTTTTATCTTGTCCACAGCCTCATCCAGGGAGAGCAGGCCGTCAAAATATTCAAACAACTCTCTGTAACCCACGGTATCGAGGGCTTTAAGGGGGCGAAGGGATGCAAGGTTTTTCGCTTCAGCCAATAAGCCCCTGCTCATCATAAGGTCTACCCGACTGTCAATTTTTTTGTAAAGCAGGGCTCTTTCAGGTTCCAGGTAGTGGTACTCCATCTCAAATGGCCTTTTTTGTGTAGAACCTGTTTTAAATTGCGAAAAAGGCTGACCCGTCGTACGGATGATGGCCAGGGCTCGCAACACCCTCCTTGAGTTTTGCAGGTCGAGAGAAGCATAGCTCACCGGATCTGTCGTATTAAGTTCCTCTACCAAGCCAGGTAGGCCTCGCTCCAAAAGTTCATTTTCCAACTGTTCATTGATGGTTGTCGGTATATCAGGAAAAGGGTCGATGCCATGGGTAATGGCTCGCAAATAAAGCCCGGTGCCACCCACCAGGATGGCTGTATCATGTTCAAGAAAATGGTGGTCGAGACACTTCATCACTTCTGCTTCAAACCTGCCCACGCTGTAGTCTTCCTTGATGGACACATGGTCAATAAAATGATGATCAACGCCCTGCATCTCCTCAGCTGTGGGTCGGGCCACGCCGATGTTGAGTTCATGGTAAATCTGTCGGGAGTCAGCTGAAAACACAGCGGTGTTCAGTTTTTGCGCCAGGCAGACTGCCAAATCTGTTTTTCCTGAAGCAGTAGGCCCGCCGATTACGATTAATTTTTTATTTTTGTCCAATTGTTAAAAAGTGGTGACGAAATTTTATTTTGTAGAATTTACTGCTTTTTGGCAAATTTAATTTGCTTTTTGAATATAAATCCATGGTGTACCGAATTATATATTATTTTGCCAATATCATCCTCAGGGTGTATTACCGCAAAATCCATGTTTATGGACTGGACACCATACCCAAAGATAAGCCTCTGCTCATCGTTTCCAATCACCCCTCAGGTTTTTTAGAGCCCATAATCATGGCCTGTACCTTTCCGATTGATCTGCATTTTTTAGTTCGGGGCGATTTATTCGAAAAACCGTGGCTCAAACATCTGCTCATTGGTACCAATCAAGTGCCCATTTATCGGTTTAGGGACGGATTTGCGGGACTGAGGAACAACCAAAAAACCATAGCCAAAACCATAGAAGTGTTGCGCCAGAACAAGGCCATCATCATTTTTGCGGAAGGCAGCACCAGCGCCGATCAGTACCTCCGTCCATTTCAGAAAGGCATGGCAAGAATGGCCTTTCAAACCCTTGATGGGAGTCCCGATCTTGATTTACACATTCTTCCCGTAGGTGTTACCTTTAGCGCCAGCACCCTGCCCGGCAATGAGGTAGTGTTGAGTGTAGGAAAGGCATTTTCAGTAAATTCCTTTTACACCTCCAATGCCAGAGATGCCAAAGAAAAGATGGACGAGCTCAACCAGTATGCCTATGACAGAGTAAAAGAAAACATGATCCACCTGGAAGACAGAGAAGAAGAAGCCTCATTGAAACAGGCCTGGATGATGTACAACAAGCCGGGCAAGACGTCATTTCTGCCCAGAATAGTAAAAGGGGGTGGGTTGTTTTCATATCTAAAAGAAGTAGAGAAAAAACTCAACAGCACCCAACCCAAAAATGTGAGCGTGCCCGATGCCTTGAGAGTATCTCCGGTATTGGCTTTCAGAAGCCATCTCTGGTACTGGCTGGCTTTGCCTCTGGCCCTGGTAGGTATGATCGCCTGGTTTTTGCCAGTAGCTGCCGGTTTTGGCCTGGCTAAATCAAAGGTCAAACAAAGAGAATTTGTTGCCTCACTACAGGCATCAGCATCGGCTGGATTTTCTGTTATTTACATTTTACTGACATCGTTGATCATCTTTTTTGTGTTTTGCTGGTGTATGATGTTATGGTGGTGGCTGATCTTATGGGTCAGTGGAATTGCCGCCATTTTCTTTTGGGAACAAAACATGATGGTCGTCTATCAGGATAAGCATTGACGGCCAGCCGACAAATGAAGGCTGATTTTAAGCGCGCACCGTCGTTTCCACCCTATATTTGCAAAATGCGACTTCTAATCATTTCTATCCTCTTTTTGTTGATCGGCTGCACCAAAGACGAGCAGACAACTTCACAATTGGATATCAAAGGCCAGTGGTTACAAACCAGCAAAAATCTGATTCAAGCCCAGTACACTCAAACCTCAAGATTTGGTGAATTTGACTACGGCTTAGTCTTTTTTGACAATGGTCAATACATCGATCGCAGTGAAAGCGGCATCTGCATTGGCGACGACTGTCTGACTGAAAACTTTAATGGCACCTACCGCTGGATATCTGCTGATGTTATTGAGCTCACCGTTGACAATTACCATGGCTTGTCGACCCGACAATATTTGGTAGAAAAACCTTCGGTAGATCGGCTGGTGTTGAAAGCGAAATAGTATTTTTAATTACGAATTTCGAATTACGAATTTCGAATATTGCCCCCGCAATTCGTAATTGACTAATTCGTAATTGAATCCCGTAATTCGTAATTTTTAATTCGAAATTGAAAAACCC
>JAGNSQ010000005.1:65047-67883 GCA_017987975.1 Saprospiraceae bacterium | reverse complement strand
GCTGTCCGCTCACGGCTGTCCGCTGTCCGCTCACGGCTGTCCGCTTACGGCTGTCCGGGAACCGCTGTCGGCTGTCCGTTGCCGGTGAGCCGTAAGCGGCCTGTCTAACTGGCGTTAGCCAGGTAGATGAGCCGTTGCCAGTTAGCGGTTAGCCGTTGTCCGTTAGCCGTTGCCGGTTAGCCGTTGTCCGTTAGCCGTTAGCCGTTGCCGATTAGCGGGACGCAACTTTTAGCACAGCGAATACTCCATTGTCACTTCTGCAGTCAACGATTTGGAGATGGGGCAATTGGCTTTGGCGTCTTCGGCGCAAGCGGCGAATTGTTCATCGGTGATGCCGGGTACAGTTGCCTCTAATACAAGGTGAGATTTGGTGATGGCACCACTGTCAAGGGTGATGTGGCAGGTGGTGGTAAGGGTTTCGGGGGTGAAGCCAGCGGCTCCCAGGACAAAGCTGAGTTTCATGCAGAAACAACCGGCATGGGCTGCTGCGATGAGTTCTTCAGGGTTGGTGCCGATGCCGTCTTCAAAACGGGTTTTGTAAGAGTATTGTGACTCATTGAGGACGGTACTTTGGGTAGTAAGATGACCGTGGCCTTCTTTGCCACTTCCGTTCCATACAGCGGTTGCTTTTCTGATCATTGGTAAAAGGTTTGATGTTTTGTGATTGAATTATAGTTGTAAACTAAAGACAATTTTGGCCGGAAAAGGTTCACAGGGGCAAGGCGGTAGATTCTCTGATGGTAGAAAGCACAAATTGCGACTGGGCATTGCCAATATTGGAAAGAGAGGCCAGTTTGTTGACAATAAAATCCTGGTATGATTTCATGTCTTTTACACATACCTTAAGCATGTAGTCGAAGTTGCCGGTAACGTGCTGGCATTCCAAAACTTCGGGAAAATGGAGCACTTCTTCTTCAAATTTTTTGAGGAGGGGCCGGGCGTGTTCCTTGAGTGAAACATGACAATAGGCTACCAGATCGAAGCCCAGCTTTTCGCGGTCGAGCAGGGATATATAAGATTTGATAATGCCCATCTTCTCCAGCCTACGGATGCGTTCGTAGATGGGAGAAAGTGACAGGTTGAGGTACACCGAAAGTTCCTTGGAGGTGAGTCTGGCATTGGACTGCAGCAATTGCAATAACCGGATGTCTGTTTCGTCTAAAGTTTCCACCGCAAATATTCCTTTTGATCCATGAAAATAGCAATCATTTTGATACTTTTTGCTGAAAAAGACGAAATGACAGTAATTTTTACTGCTTTTTTTGATATTTATCGCCATTAATACTGTACATCATAACTTTGAAAGAAAAAAAGATGAAAGACCATCGTTTCCATCCAGAGAGCCTGATGATGTCATACGGTTATAAGCCGGAGTGGTCAGAGGGTGCCATTAAGTGTCCGATTTTTCAAACTTCGACCTTTGTTTTTTCAAAGGCTGAGGAAGGAAAGGCCTTTTTTGAGGTAGCTTATGGTCTGAGAGACAAAGGAGAAAAGGAAAAAACCGGCTTGATCTACAGCAGAATCAACAACCCGGATCTGGAGATATTGGAAAACAGATTGAGTCTTTGGGACAAAGCCGAAGAAGCCGCCGTTTTTGAAAGCGGCATGTCGGCCATTACAACGGTATTTTTAGAATTTTTGAAACCGGGTGACTTGTTGGTTTTCAGCAGTCCGGTATATGGGGGAACGGACCATTTTATCCGTCATTTTCTCAATGAGCTGGATGTAATGGCCATTGAGTTTACACCGAGTGAAAATAAGGAGGCCATCCTCCAACGCATTGAAAATTCTGGCAGGCAGCAGCGCCTGAAAATGGTGTATGTAGAAACACCTGCCAATCCAACCAATACGCTGATCGACCTGACCATGTGCAGGGAAATTGCCAACGCCTATCAGACCTCAGAAAATCCTCAGGTCATAGTGGCAGTTGACAATACCTACATGGGGCCCCTTTGGCAGCACCCGCTGGACCATGGGGCTGACTTGTCGATTTACTCTGCTACCAAGTACATTGGGGGGCATAGTGATGTCATTGCTGGTGCCATTTGTGGAAGCAGTACCCTGATCAAACGACTCAAAGTATTGCGTACCTTCCTTGGCAATATGTGTGGTCCGTGGACTGGCTGGCTGCTGCTAAGAAGTTTGGAAACCCTGGTGGTGCGCATGGAAAGACAGACGCACAATGCACAACGGGTAGCGGCCTTTTTACAAGCCCACCCAAAAGTAGAAAAGGTGTACTATCCGGGCTTATTATCAGAAAAAGATGGCGCCCAATACGAAATTTACAAACGCCAGTGTTTGTCGCCGGGAGCCATGATTTCATTTGACATCAAAGGAGGAGAAGCCGAGGCCTTTGCCTTTTTGAATCAACTCAGACTGGTAAAGATGGCAGTAAGCCTGGGAAGCACAGAATCACTGGCAGAGCATCCTGCTTCAATGACCCATGCCGGAGTGGATCCTGTGCACAGACTACAAATGGGAATTTCGGATCAAATGGTGCGACTTTCTGTTGGGGTTGAGCACTCAGATGATCTGATCTGGGACCTGGCCCAGGCCTTGGAATAAATCAGTTTTTGTTTCGGAATCAGATACGGATAAAACCCAGTTCTTTAAGGGCAGCCTCGTCAGCAGCATCGATTTTGACTTCTGCAAGATCACAGCCCAGACAAATACATGCTGTACAAACGGCAGCATCAGGACAATTGGTGGTAATTTTTAGAGATACAGGATCTATGCCCTTTTCTTCTAAAAATGCTAAAAGGGTAGCTTCTTTGTCACTAAAGTATCCATCATCTGCCATCCAGGGGTCAGCACATTGGGTCATCTGGTATCTCAT
>JAGNSQ010000005.1:53915-64947 GCA_017987975.1 Saprospiraceae bacterium | reverse complement strand
CCGATGGTGCTATTGAAGATAAACTTACCCGTGAGGGTGTTTTCCAATATCAGTCGATCTCTTACCCCCATAAATATGTCACCTGGTTCGAGGCCGGGAATAATTCCCTGGGGTGCTACATATCCCCGGTCTTTTTGGTACAATGATAACGATACAGAGGGTATTAAAGAAAGTTTATCGTTGAATCTAAACCTAGGACTGACGAGGGCAGTCATGGTATTTCTACCTGCCGCATCAAAGTCGCGAAACGACATTTTGATATCAAGAGCAACCGCTTTTCTATAATCACTTGAAACAAATCCGGAAATTCTCCAGTTTTTGGGCCAAACCATAAATCGACTAAAATCGGAGGTGCGGGGTTCAAAATAATCATAGGTGACTATAGGTTCCAGCCTACCGTCAATACCGGCCGCAAACCTTGATTTCCATAGTACAAATGAGCTGAAGTCAATGCCAAGATCAGAAAAAACATTGGGCTTATACAATCGGGTATAGGTACTGCTAAGATTGAAGTAATACTGCTGCAGCGATTTTACACTTGGGTTGTATTGTACATATCCCCCTTCTCCATAAAAATACCATTCATTGGGGCTGTACAAAAAGCCCATATCATTGGGATTGTAATTGTGGCTTTCCAGACCGTGACCCAATTCATAAGTCCAGTTGCCGCCATTTTTACCGGCATTCAGGTGATAGGTGTAGCCGAGGTCGGTATCATTAGCGCTGTACTTCTGACTCATGACTGCATCACCGCTTACAAAGTACAGCTGACTTTTTGATTTGAAATTAAAAAAACCACCTGTAACATTGGCATCGTAGTCATTGCCCATCCGCAGCACGTTGGTATTGACAAAGGTGATGTAAGAATTGTTTTTTAGGTTTTGATCAATGACAAAGGTGTTGTAATTGGTGAGGGGGTTGGTCTTGATTTTCCTCGATTGTCCGCCCACATCTGTTATTTCAGCATAACTTTCTGCTACGAGGGCATTAAAAGCCCCTACCCCGGTACCTCCGGCTGTGCGACCTGAAATTTTTGTAGCATTGATGAGCTGAGTCGTCTCCGGATTGGATGTTAATACATCCCCTTCGTTCATCTGGTTGTAAACATCAAAATAATGCAAAGGCCTGCCCCCAATTCTTCTGGAATAAAACAAATTTCCTTTGTTGAACAATTCAGTACCTTCTGTGAAAAATTGTCTGTTTTCAGCAAAAAACACTTCAAAAGGGCCCAGATTGAGTACCTGTTTATCAGAAATGACCTGACCAAAATCGGGTATCAATGTCATATCGAGGGTAAAGGCATCATTGATGCCATATTTGAGATCGAGGCCTGCTCTGGCCGCCAAATCTGAGCTGGTGGATAAACCCATTACCTTAGGGTTGTAGGTATTGAGATAGGTAGACAGGTAAGGTGTAAGCGAAAGTCTGGTGGGCGTAACAATGTTTTCTATATGGGTTACTTGTCCACTTTGCTGCACCCAACCTGAGATCGCCGGATCGATGGGACTCCAATAAGACACTTCCCTCAATCGCCGTATCTCTCTGCCAAATTGAACATTCCATTCTTGTACATCTCTGCTGGGAAATCGCAACGATGAGTAAGGTATGCGAATTTCTGCAGTCCACCCCAGACTATCGGTGGTCACTTTTGAATCCCAGATGGCATTCCAGTTGAGGTCATCTTTGTGGTTGGAAACGATGGCTTCCAGCTGCACTCCTGAAGCGGTGAGATAAAATTTAAAGCCATTGAGTCCACTTTGGTAGGTATCAAAAAACACCCTGAAATTATCTGCGTTGCCAATTTGGTCGCGAAGGGATAATTCCTTTAATATCTTCCCCGGTTCATCGTCAAACATCCTGGCACCGATGTAAACGGCATTATCGTCGTACAAAAAGTAGACAGCTGTTTGAAAAGTTGCTTTGGATCCGGGCACCGGTTCTGATACAATAAAATCAGTAGCCGAATCAGCTCTTTGCCAGGCAGCTTCGTTGAGTTGGCCATTGATGGCAATCTCCTCACTGATGCGCGATGCCTTTAGTTTTCTATCCGGATGAACGGCATAGAGCGTTTGAGTAATAAGCAGCAGCAAAAAAACAAGAGATTGCGTTGAACAAAATTTCATTCAAAAAGTAGATTGTGCGATAAAAGTACTGAGATTTTTGGCTTCTCAGTTATGCCTTCTTTAATTAAATCAAAATTTCCTTTTTAAATTTCAGGATAGATTGTTCTGCAAAGTCTTCTCCCTGGTAGAGTTTAAAATCGTACACATAATCAACGTGTAACTCTTTCAATTTTTTGGCTTCATCCGGGTAGTTGCAAAAAGCAGCCAGTTTAAAATTTCGATTGGGGATTTTTAGAATCTCATGCAAGATGCTGAGGTTGCTTTCGTGTGAACTCATGGCTAGAAATACCAGGCGCAGATGGGACAAATCAATAGAGTCCCAAAAAATACTGTTGCTACTATCTCCCCAATTGATATTAACACCTCTGTTTTTGTATTTTTTAACTACCTCATGGTTGTAGTCAATAGCAATGGTTTTGAGGTTCAGTTCGTCTTTTAAGTAGTGAAAAGCGGGTCTGCCAATGCTGCCATATCCCACTATCATGTATTGGGCATCGCCTATCGATTTGGGCTCTTCATCAATGTACATGCCACCAGTATTCAGTCGCAATAACTGGTTTCGGTATTTATCAAAAATTTCATGTGCCCTGGCATTAAAAGGAGATGACACCAAAAATGACAAGGTCATCAACATGGCAAAGACCGTAATCCACTCCATAGACAACCAACCTGCTTTGTAACCCACCAGGCCAGTAATTAAAGCAAACTCGCTAAAATTGCTTAGACCAAGTGAGGTGAGATAGGCGGTTCGAGCCCTGATTTTAAACCTTGAAAAAAGTGACATAAACAAAGAACCCTTGATAAACATAAGCGGGAATATGATCAGGGTTGCTATCACGATGTTCCAATTGAGTTTGCCCATAAGGCCTACATAGATGAAAAAAGATATCAGGAAAAAATCTTTGTAGCCCATCATTCTGTCGTACAATTCATCAGATTTTCTGTGATTGACCATGAGCATGCCGATGACCAGGGCACCCAAATCCGGCTTTAAGCCCACCAACTCAAAAACAGAAGCACCCGTGACAAAGGTGGCAAAAAAACCAAATACGGTCAACAATTCTCCGTGGCCGGATTTAGATAAAAGGTAGTTCAACAAATACCTCACGGCCCACAAATAAACTGGAATTGTCAGGGCCCACCAGCTTGGGTTCTTATCGGAAACCAGGGTCATAAATAACACCGCAAAAATATCCTGTATAACCAGGATGGCTATGGCATTTTTTCCATGAAAAGAAGATAGCTCTCCCCTTTCTTCCAGAATTTTAACCACAAAAACGGTGCTGGAAAAACTCAAAGAAAAACCGATTAAGGCACATGACAGGAAACTCAGGCCAGAAAAAAGCGAAAGAGAAGTATAAGATAAAACAAAAACGATGCCACCGGCCAAAATGGTGAATCCTGCCATATTGATGCCGGCTGTGTACAAGATTTCAGGTCGCAAAATGTTGTTGAGCTTGATTTTAAGTCCGATGGTAAACAATAGCAGCATCACACCTAAATCGGCAACTATCTCTATTAATTCATCCATGTTGGCGTGGTCAATATCAAAGGCTTCCACCAACATGCCGGCTGCCAAAAAACCTATAAGGGCGGGCAGCTTAAAAAAACGAGCAGTTATGCCTAATATAAAAGCGGCTGTCAACCACCACATTCCTGTTGTCATTACATTCTCCATCTTTCCTGATTATTTTTATTAATAACTTACCTATCATCAGCATTCACCTGCTTAAGATCTGGTTATGTACAACGATCATCTATGAGTAAGAAAATAGCGATGCGGAAATATCGGGTATCCGGGATTACTTTGATACACCGATATTACAATGATATAAAAAAAAATTGGACTATCAAAGTTGTTTTCTGAATTTAAGCGTGTTTTAACACTTTACTTCACAAAAAAGGGGCCGTTTTTTATTCGGCCCCTTTGGTTTATAATGCAAGTAAATTGACTACACCCAGCTTCGATAAGTTCCGTTCCATACCCTTCGGCCGGTTACCCATCGGACCAGGTACATGATGCCGGCAAAGACAAAAAACAATGGACCTAAAAAGCCTAACAAGGCAATAAATTTGGTTCCATAAAACTTCACCATCGGTCTTCTCAATCGCTCCGAAATGATATACATGCTTGGTATCATCAACAAGGTAAGGAAGAATGAAAAGATCAACCCAAAAATAATGGTCCATGCCAGGGGTCCCCAAAACACAACGCTGTCACCCCCAATAAAAATTTTGGGATCAAGGTGGGTAAACAGGGAACCAAAGTCGATGTTAAACCCAATGGCCAATGGAAAGAGTCCAAGGATGGTTGCAATGGCAGTAAGCATCACCGGGATGATTCTGATCTTTCCAGCCTGAATGGCAGCCTCTCTTGTTTTGAATCCTCTCGATCTGAGTTCATCTGTAAATTCCAAAAGTAAGATACCATTCTTGATTACAATACCAGCCAACCCAATAACACCCACCAATACCATGATGGTAGGCATGGTCATACCGGTTATAGCAAAACCCACAAAAACACCTATGACCGAGAAAAAGATTTCAGTCAGTACGATAAAGGGTTTACTTACCGAATTGAATTGCAGAACGAGGATAAGGAAAATCATACCCAGCGAAATGATAAAGGCCTTGCCCAGGAATGAATTGGTTTCCTGTTGCTGCTCACTTTCACCAGTTTGCCTAATGAAGACGCCATCCGGCATGGTATAGGTATTTTGGAAATCTCTTATTTTTTCAAACAATTCTTTATTGATTGATGCCACAGCTGTAAGATCAGTTACATTAGACTGCAGCTGGATGGTACGTTTGTTGTTCTTACGTTTGATGCCTCCTGTACTGCTGGTAAACTCAAATTTGGCTACTGCACTGATGGGCACTTGTTTGATCCTTCCGGTATTAAAATCTCTAAACGTGACCCTCATATTGATCAGGTTCTGGATGTCGTTTCTTTTCACCTGATCATACCTCAGCTGGATTTTAAATTCGTCTTCGCCCGACTTAAGTTTGCTTACCTCTCTACCAAAAAGAGCGGTTCTGATGGCGGTACCTACCTGGGCAGAACTTACTCCTTCAATAGCAGCCCGTTCTTTGTCAACCACAATAGAAACTTCAGGATTGTTGAGGTCTGTATCCATGGCCAGATTTTCAATGCCTTCCACTCTATTGGTGTCTAGATAATTGTACAAGTCTGTAGCTACCTTGGCATTGGCGTCAAAGTCATCACCATATACTTCAATATTGACCGGTGGGTCGGTAGGTGGACCACCACCTTCCTGCTCAACTGTTACCTGGGCCCCTGGTACATCCTTAACCGCCATACGCACACTGTCGAGGTACGGAAGGGTTGGCTGGTAAGGTCGTTTGGCAAACTCCACAAAAGATACCTGTATCCTACCTAAATTGGACTGAACACTTCGGTTGTTGTCCATCGGATTGTTGGCATTCAACGCTACATTGGAAATCACACTTTCTACAATAGAACCTTTTTCACCAGGCTTTAATGACTCCAGTGATTTGTACACCTTAGTTTCTAGCTGCCGCAATACTTTATCTGTCTCTTCAGCCTTTGTGCCCACGGGCATCTTCAGATATACATAAATGAAGTTAGGCTGTCCACTTGGGAAAAACGGAAAATCCGGCTTTCTGGCAATGAGTGCAAAAAGAGAAATAAAAAACAATATAAATACGGCTATAAACATATACATAGGTCTCCAGCCTTTCAGCAACCAATGTAGCAGTCTTTCATAGCTGTCCATCAACCTGGGCAATATTTTTTCCTGGAAGTAGTAAATTATATCCTGTAATACATACGCATTTACAATTCCAAGCAGAGGCAATAAAATTAAAAAGTTGCCAAAGCCCGGAGATCCAAATAAATGAGAAAAAATACCTAAGACAAAAAAGGCATAAAACCACCATTTTTTAAATATCTCATTTTTAGGCGGTTCATATTGACGTCCCTCCGGTTTCATCGAACTAACGGCAAAAACCGGGTTGATGATAAAGGCCACAATCAAGGAGGCAAAGAGGGTAAATATCAACATGGTAGGCAGGTAAATCATAAATTTACCGATGATGCCTTTCCAGAACAAGAGTGGAAAAAAAGGAGCAATGGTTGTAGCGGTTCCGGCCAATACCGGAATAAATACTTCGCCTGCTGCCGCCTTAGCCGCTTTGGCAATGGGTACCTTGCCATTATCATAAATCCTATGGGTATTTTCAATTACCACAATGGCATCATCTACTATAATGCCCAGTCCAAAAAGCAGGGCAAAAAGCACAATAAAATTGAGGGTAACATCTGTACCTACGATAAAATCTGCTGCCGGTAAAAATAAAAAGGCTACAAAAACACTGAGGGGGACACTGAGGGCTACAAAGAAGGCATTGACCACACCCATAAAAAACATGAGGATCAGCAATACCAAGATAAAGCCAATGACAATGGTGTTCACCAATTCGTGAAAAGAGGTAGCTGCCTGCTTGCTTTGGTCGCCAGTTATCACCACATTGAGGTCATTGGGCAGTTCATGGCCCTTCATTTCATCTACAATGGTTTTTACTTTGGCTGCACATTCAATAAGGTTTTCTCCTGCTCTTTTTACGATGTTAAGCGTGATTACGTTTTTCCCGTCTAGTCGGGCATAACTTTCTTTTTGCTTGACCGTATCAATTACCGTAGCTATGTCAGATAGGCGGACTGCACCTGCATTGGGTGTTTTGATGATGAGCTGGCTGATGGCCATGGCATTGTGCATTTGTCCCTTGAGTCGGAGTGAACGGTTCATTTCTCCCACTTCAATAAGGCCACCACTGATGTCCATGTTCTCATACGCCACAGCGTTGGCTATGTCGTCAAAGCTCAACATGGCCCTCTCCATTTTGAGAGGGTCTACATTGATTTGAATTTCCCGCTCCGGTGCACCTACAATTTCTGCCCGGGTCACCTCAGATAGAGACTCAAAACGGTCTTGTAACTTCTCGGCGTATTCCTTCAATTTGATACCATCATAATCCCCACTTAAGTTGACATACATGATGGGCATATCGCTAAATGCAAATTCCTGCACATTGGGCAGCTGGGTAAGGTCGGCCGGCAAATCGGTTTTTGCCTTGTCTACCGCGTCCTTTACTTTTTGTTTGGCAATCTCAGGGGTAATATCGGTATCAAATTCTACGATGATCAAACTGAAATCGGTTTGAGAAATAGAACTTACTTTATTGACCTTGACACCGGATATGCCCTTGATTTGTTTTTCTATGGGCCTGGTAACCAGGTTTTCGATGTCTTTGGGAGAGTTGCCCACATAGACGGTAGTTACCGAAATGGTAGGCACCACAATGTCTGGAAACTGTTCTTTTGGCAGGGTATTGAAGGTATATAAACCAAATGCCGTAATGATCATTGTGATGATATATATGGCAGTCCGATTGTCAACTGACCAGCTGGTTGGCTTAAATTCCTTCACCTTGTCGGCTACAAATTTTAATGGATTCGACACTTCTTTTTGTTTTATGGTTAGCTAAAAGGTCAGTTACATTTTTTCTTCTACAAGTTGTCCTTCGTAGAGGTTTTGGTAACCCTGGGTTATAAGTTTGTCTCCCACTTCAAGGCCTGACAAAATTTCAACCTCATCACCATACAATTCACCCACCGTTACAGTCTTTTTATGGGTAGTCATTTTGCTGTCTTTACCCTTGACCATAACGTAAACATATTTACCTTTCTCATCACTCTGTACTATATTGACAGGAACCACAATAGCTTTGCTGTTGCTATGATTCAGAATTTTTACAGAAGCTCCCATATTGGGTTTAGCATTGGCTGAAGCCGGGATTCTGCACTCAGCTGTAAACCCTCGCGAGCTGGTGTTGATCGACTGACTGAGTCTTGAGATGGTAGAGTTGAATGACTTGCCCAGGGCCGGTACATCAATTACCACTGAGGCACCCTGTCTTACTTTGGAAGCATAGTTTTCCGGTATGTCCACCTTTACTTTAAGTTCAGTGTTGTTGACAATCTGAATCTGTGGTCCGGTTACTGACATGCCGGTAAATAGTTCACCTACTTTGATGTTGACGATGTCGGCAATACCACTCTGATCTGCAAAAACGTTGTAGGTTTTGAGTTGCTCTTCCTGCACTGCAATTTGACTTTCGAGTGCCTCAACATTGTTTTTGGCAGACAATAATTGTACTTCGGTTCCGATTTTTTGATCCCAAAGGGCCTTGGTTCTGTCATATACATTTTTGGCAAATGCCAATTGTGTTTTTGTTGCTTCAATGCTCTGTTTCAACACCTGATCGTCGAGCTTGATCATCAACTGACCTTTTTTAACCATCTGGCCTTCTTTGATGTAAATGTTTTTTACATACCCACCCATACCATTGCGAGGAGCCACATAAGAAACATTGTCTGACTGTATGCTACCCTGTAGGTTGATGTAGTGTTGAAAGCCCTGGGGCGTCAGTTCTGCCGTTGTTACGAGCTTGGCTTTAATCGCTCTGCTTGGATCCAATTTCAGCAATTCGGCTTCAACACCTGCTATCTTGGTACCAATCTCGGTTTGTTGTTTTTTAAGGTCAGCCAGCTCTTTTAATTTGGCTTCAATGTTGTTGCCACCTTGCTGATTTTCTTTATTTCCACATGACATGAGGGCTACAAAGCCCATGAGGAAGATGAATGTTCTCATGATATTTTGATTGTCTTTGTTATAGTTTACCAATAGATTTTAAGAATGCGGTTTTGGCTACAAAACCATCGTAAAGGGCCTGAAAATAATTGCCCTGAGCACGCTGCAGTTCAGTATCTGTCTGCAACAATTCAAAGCTGGAACCCAGTCCTGCCTCGTATTTTTTGCGCGTAGCATCAAACACCGACTGGGCCAGGGCCATGTTGCGTTGTTGTACTTCTAGGTTGAGCAGGGCATTGTTGAGAGATTTTTTGGCAATGTCTTGCTCCATGTCGATATACCTTTTCACCTGACTGAGATTGTTATCTACTTTGGCCAGCGAAAGTTTGGCCTGCTCTACTTTTCTGTTGCGTTGCAAGCCATCAAAAAGAGTGGCACTGACATTGAGACCTACCAGACTGGTTGAATACCAAAACCAAGGATCGGTGGGGTTAAATTGTTCGTTTCTCTGACCATTGCGCTGATATTGAAAAAAGGCGGCGACCGAAGGAATGTAGGCCATCTTATATCTTTTCAGATCAAGATCCTGCAATTTTCGTGCTGTATTCAACAAACTCACTTCACTGCGTTGATTGTAATCGAATTTATCACTGGTCATCAAAGCTACTGCCTTAAGGTCTTTGTCTTCGAGGGTGCTGCTTAGCACCAATGAATCTGCTTGAGATACTCCTATAGTTGTCTTAAGTAAGCTGTAACTGATGGCGAGTCCGTTGTTGAGTTGATTGAGGGCGGTTTGGGTATTGTTGACCGTAACCTGAATTTTTTCAATATCCAGTTTTTCTGCAAAACCCTTGTTGTACATTTCACCCATATCACTCTGGAGTTTTACCAAACGTAATAAAGTTTCGCCCAACACTTTTTTCTGCTGCTCGGCAATGAGAACAGAATAGTAGGCCTTGTGCACTGATTCTTTTACCTTATCTTCAGCTACTGCCACATTGCCTTTTGCCAGGTCAAGTACCCCTTGTCTTGCTTGAAAAGCAATAAATACATCGGGTTGGAATAACAGCTGATTGACCCCAATGCCGGCATTCATATTGAGTGGGGCAAAGAAACTCAAAGCCTGTACACTCAGTGAAGAATTACCGGTATTGATCGGATTGCCATTACCATCTTTTACGCCTTCTCTGGCCAACACTTCATAGATTGAATAATCTGAAGAAGGAAATTGCACCTGTGGTGTGGAAAGATAGTAGGACCCCTGTGCGGAAAAGGAAACTTGTGGCAAGGTCATGCCGATAACCTCTTTGTTTTTCTGTACCTGAATTTCTTCATCCAGCTTGAGGTTTTTGATCTCTTCAACATTGGCCAGTGCCGTGGTCACTGCCTGTTCTACCGTCAGGTTTCTTACTTGTTGAGCAAAGATTACCTGGGTCAAAAACGAGATCATCAAAGTTAGTTTGATTGTTTTACCCATATTTGTTGATTGTTTCTTTTTTGTATTTGTCAATATATTGTAAGCCTTTTTCTGTAACCACGCCGTGGAGAAAATGATCCATTATGACGGCTGTCACCCTAACGATGTTGTACTTATCAGAGGGAAATATATCCTGGTCAAAAACCATCATTGCCGTTTCCAACCTCAGCTTGGTGAGCACATCTACATCGATTTCAGGTCTGTATAGGCCTTCCTCTTTGCCCCGTTGCAGATTTTTACTGATCACCTGGTACAAAAACTCGTTTTTGTGCCTTTGAAACTTGTCAAAGGTCAAGGGGTGAAACTTGCGCAAGTCGTGGATAACTATAGGATTGATCTCCTGAAAGTCGTCTGTTAACATATCCATGGTAATAAAAATTTCATGAATAGCATTTTCTGCCTCTTCATGGATCAGTGTGCAATCATTTTGTCGCTTGGTAATCTCACTATCCATGATGGCATCCACCAATTCATCTTTATCTGTGAAAAACTGATAAATGGTTTTTTTAGATATGCCCATTTGGGAGGACAATTGGTCCATGGTTACCGCTCTGAACCCTATTTTGCGATAGAGGTCTTCGGCGCAGGTCAATATTCTGTTTTTTACGTCCAAATTAAATTTTGTTATCAAAACTGTGGAAACTATTTCAGTAACGGCGGTTTCCAGGGATTTGTTTACATACATCTATAAAATTGTTGTTATTTTCGACCAAAATCATCTTCGAATCGATTAAAATTTAATTTAAGAATCTGATTATCAACACTCAATGACTTTTAGCCAATATTTTCAAAATTTT
>JAGNSQ010000005.1:0-53815 GCA_017987975.1 Saprospiraceae bacterium | reverse complement strand
TTTGTTTACATACATCTATAAAATTGTTGTTATTTTCGACCAAAATCATCTTCGAATCGATTAAAATTTAATTTAAGAATCTGATTATCAACACTCAATGACTTTTAGCCAATATTTTCAAAATTTTATCAACGACATAGCCAACACGAGATGGCAGGAATGGATTTCTACGCTAAGTCAGCTGGCGAGTGTATGGTATGCCCGCAAAAACAACATTTTGGTATACCCAACCGGCATTATTGGGGTGGTTTTGGCGGCATGGATCTACTTTTTTATTGCATCGCCCCCTCTTTATGCCGATGCCGTCTTAAATATTTATTATTTAATGATGAGCCTCTTCGGCTGGTACCAATGGACCCGTAAAAAAGACAATGCGGTGGTGTATCCCATTTCATGGTGTGATCAAAAAGAACTGATCAATGGGGTACTCTTATTTGCGGTTTCTTGGCTTGGCATCTGGGTCTTGCTCCACTACTTTACAGATAGCAATACCCAGATACTTGATTCCCTGGTTTCAGCCACCGCTGTGACCGCCATGTGGTGGATGGCTTTAAGAAAGGTTGAGAACTGGCTAGCCTGGTCGGCTTCAAATGTAATTGCCATCCCTCTCAACTTTTACAAAGGTTTTATGCTGTTTACTGTCATGTATGTCGTATTTTTATTGCTAGCTCTTGCAGGATATTATTCCTGGAAAAAATTAGCCAGACAACAATACGAATAACTACTATTTATGAGACTCGCTGATCAACAACTTAGTCAGGGCAATGCTTTTTTTCGCAAAAGAAGCTTTATACCTTTGATTTTATTTCCTTTTGCTTTTATCATAACCAAACAGTCGGTATTTCAGCATCCGGATTGGTTTCAGCATTCAATCATCAACCTACCTGAAATTGCATGTCTGGTTTTATGTGGATTGGGACTTGCCATACGGATTGTGACGGTTGGATTTACGCCAGCCAATACCTCAGGCAGGAATACGGCCACTCAGGTTGCAGACGAACTCAACACCACAGGAATATACAGCATCGTGAGACACCCCTTGTATCTTGGCAATTATTTTATGTGGCTTGGAATCGCAGTTCTTTCTGCTAATGCGATGTTTCTTATTGTATTTAGCCTTCTCTACTTTATTTTTTATGAAAGAATCATGCTTGCTGAAGAAGACTTTCTGGCATCTAAATTTGGCGATACCTATATCCAATGGAGCCAGCAGGCACCAACCATTGTACCTTCCCCATCTTTATGGAAATCTTGTGAGCTTCACTTCTCTTGGAAAAAAGTTTTGGCCAAAGAAAAGAATGGCATCCTAGCCGTTTTTACCCTCCTGGCCGTTTTTCAGCTTTGGGTAGATTTTGTTCAAACTGGTACTTTCAAAATACCTCATGGATGGACGCTGTTAGGATTAGGACTTACCTCATTGCTCTACCTAGTGCTCAAGGTATT
Source organism: Saprospiraceae bacterium (assembly GCA_017987975.1). Lineage (GTDB taxonomy): Bacteria > Bacteroidota > Bacteroidia > Chitinophagales > Saprospiraceae > JADKBO01. The sequence goes on along the minus strand of JAGNSQ010000005.1, from coordinate 52,372 downwards.
GAAATACAATACACAGTTACTAAATGAAAAAAACAGGTAGCTTAAACCAAACTAAGGGCCAATCTGACCATTTGATCAAAGCTTTGTTCTCTTTCTTCTGCACTCAGGGCTTCACCGGTAATTAGTGAATCTGAAACCGTCAGAACAGCCAATGCTTTGACCCCTGCCCTGGCAGCTGTAAGGTATAAGGCGTGTGCTTCCATTTCAAGTGAAAGAATGCCCATTTTCGACCATTGTTTCCAATTCTCTTTGTCATCGTGATAAAAGAAATCAGAGCTAACAACATTGCCTACATGGAACTGCAAGCCCCTGTTTTCAGCCTCATTGGCAGCCTTAGACAACAAACCAAAATCGGCCAAAGCCGACATTTGCCCGGGAATGTCAAATTGATCCGCAAAGTTTGAATCTGTTGAGGCACCTTGTGCGATGACGATATCATTGACTTTTACATGGGCTTGAATGGAGCCTGTTGAACCCACCCTGATCAATTGTTTTACACCATAGTGGTGGATAAATTCGTGGGCATAAATACCGGTAGAGGCTGCTCCCATGCCTGTGCCCATGATGGTTACGGATTTGCCCTGAAAAAGGCCCGTAAAACCCAGCATGTTCCTCACATCATTGACCAACACTACGTCAGATAAAAAATTTTCTGCCATATACTTTGCCCTGAGCGGATCTCCCGGCATGAGTACCGTTGGTGCCAGCTGACCCGGCTGCGCGCTATTGTGGGGTGTTGACATAGACTTGATTTATAAATGCCTTTCAGCGTGATAGGAAGAACGAACGAGCGGTCCGCTTTCCACAAATTTAAAACCTCTTGCCATCCCTTCTTCCTTGTACATGGCAAAAGTATCGGGATGTATAAACTCAGCCACTTCGAGGTGCATTTTGGTAGGTTGGAGGTATTGACCCAGGGTCAGAACATCACAGCCGTTGGCTACCAGGTCGTCCATCGCTTTTAGCACTTCTTCTTTTGCTTCACCCAGACCTAGCATGATACCGGTTTTGGTGCGCTTTCCATATTCTTTGGTTCTCTTGATTTGCTCCAGACTGCGTTCATATTTGGCCTGAGGTCTTACCAGTCGGTACAATCTGCCTACTGTTTCCATATTATGTGAGACTACTTCCTGACCCGCACTGATCATGCGCTCAAGGGCATCCCAGTTGGATTTTACATCCGGTATCAGGGTTTCAATAGTAGTGGTTGGACTGTATTGTTTGACCAAAAACACGGTTTGGTACCATATTTCAGCACCCCTGTCTTTCAACTCATCCCGATTGACAGAAGTGATTACCGCATGTTTGACCTGCATCAGTTTAATAGCCTCGGCTACTCTTTGAGGCTCATCCGTGTCGTACTCATTGGGTCTTCCTGTTTTCACCGCACAAAATGAGCAGGACCGGGTACAAACATTACCCAAGATCATAAAGGTAGCGGTACCGGCACCCCAGCACTCGCCCATATTGGGACAATTTCCACTTTGACAAATGGTATGCAGTTTGTATTCATCTACCAGACTACGTACCCTGCGATAATCTTCACCTATGGGTAGTTTTACACGCAGCCATTCGGGTTTTCTGGCTCGTGTTGCCGGTTGTTCATCTGCGCTGACTATGGGTAATTCGATCAATGACATGAATGCTATTAATTACTTCGGCGTCCGAAGTGCAAATTTACATAAAGATTAACAAAAAACGGTGAATTGCGCAGACCTTCGGTCTCAACCATAATGGGTACTTTTTTTATAAAAACATCAACCATTACACCTGCTTCTGCTGCCTTTACATACTCATCAAAGGCACCTACAGAAAAAAACAAGCCTGCTTTTGCCTGAAAGCCAGGCAAAATACTAATTTCTTTTAAGCCGGTAGAAAACGATGAACCCCCATAAATACTTCCGTAATCGATAAACTCATCTCTATTTTCGGAGCTGTATTTTTTGTCCACCAGAATAGATTCCAACTCACCATTGACTACCACCTGCTCGATAAATTTGAGATAAGTAGGTTTTAGCAAGGCGAGTGAAGGCCCCCCTTCGATGCTATAGCCCAAAGACACTCCTTTTCTTCTGGCTTTGTCAGAAATATATTTTTTGACTCCTTTGCCAGCCCTTACTATAAAAACTGAATTTTGTTTGCCTAGCTTAAACTCTTTTGGCAGCTCATTTCCAATGACATTGAGGTTTTTTGACTGCTTGTGTTCCCTGGGACTGTGCATAGTGCCCAATTCAAAATGGTAGTAATTGGTGCGGTAATAGGTTCTGATTTCTCCAAAGTTGATGGCCAGCGCAAGTCCGTTATTGTGCAATCGAAAATCTGCCGTCGTTTCTTTTCGATAGATAATACCTTTAAAACGATCGTCATTGAGGTTGGTCTTGGTGGAAACCTGGGCCGCGCCTACATAAGAAACTAATAAACAAAAGAAAAGTAGCAGCAGCTTATTCCAACTAGCTACTTTTGGCTTATTATGCCCAGTCCATCTGAACAGAATCGGTATCATGACACCAAAATTAATGGATTATTCGGTAAATAGTTCAACAACAGTACTTTTTAGCGCGTAATCTGGTTTTAAGTGACAAAAAAACAAAACCAAGCACAATCAAAAATCAATCATAAGTGGGACAAAGCCGTTGAAGTGTGGAATGAAAGTAGTAATTTTATATTTTTCAAAATGAAGACCATGATCCACAATTTATCCACAGGAAAATCCATCCTGAATAAGTATCTCTATGAAATGAGGTCTGTTGACAAGCAACGAGACAGCATGCGTTTTAGAATCAACATGGAGCGAATGGGTGAACTGATGGCCTATGAAATCAGCAAACACCTCAATTACCAATCATCAACGGTGGAAACTCCTTTGGGTGAAGCCTACGTTGAACTCCCTACCGACCAAATTGTATTGGCTTCTATTTTGCGAGCTGGCTTACCCTTACACCAGGGTTTTCTACGCATCTTCGACGATGTGGAAAATGGATTTATATCTGCTTATAGATCACATCATAAAGATGGTAGCTTTGATATCAAGCTGGAATACATTACGTGTCCCAATATAGATGGTAAAGTGTTGATCTTACTGGATCCAATGTTGGCCACTGGTGCCAGTATTCATAAGACCCTGGAACATCTGGAAGATTATGGTAAACCAAGTCAGTTGCACGTAGTTTCTGTCATTGCTTCCAGCCAGGGTGTCAAACACGTTCAGCGTTTTTTCCCCAATGCTCAAATATGGACCGGAGCCATTGATGAGGAACTAACAGCCAAGTCATATATTGTTCCCGGTTTGGGTGATGCAGGAGATCTTTGTTTTGGCATTAAGTTGCAGGAATAGGTTCAACCGTACAATTCATATTTTACCTTATTTGGCGCGTATCCCATTTCTGACACAAGATGAGCTACTGCTTCGTCAATCATTTGGGTCCAGCCACACAAATAAAACATAACGTCGGCTTGCACTTCAGCATACTTTTCCTTATAAATTTGGTGTACATAGCCTTTATATCCTGGCCATAAAGGTTCACGTGACAATGCAACATCGTAACTAAAACCGGGAAGCTGGTCTCTCAATAGTTCAAACTCTTTGCGGTACAAAATGTCTTCTTCCTTTCTACCTCCAAAAATCAGGTGTATGTGTTTATACGCAAGGCCTTGTTCTATCACATGGTTGATCATGGACCTGAAAGGGGCTATTCCTGTACCTGTACAGACCATGACGAGGTGAAGGTCTTCCAGATTTTGTGGCAAAACAAAGCCCCCATCCGGCCCTTTAAATACCAGCTTACTACCCTTATGCACCTCATTAAAAATGTAGCCTGTACCGCTCCCTTCAGGATGCCGGACAATGCACAACTCTATAAGGCCACCCGGTTGGGGAGCGTTGGCAATAGAATAACTTTTCCAACGCTGCAATCGCTTATCACTGACAGGCAGGTCAAGGGTAATAAACTGACCGGATTTAAACACCGGAAAATCAGCCTCGGGTTGCAGGAAATATCTCCTGACATGCTGATTCATTTCCTCAATGTCAACAACTTCGGCTGAATACCAGGTGGTGGGCATGGTACGAATTAAATGGTTAAAAATGGAAGACTTGTTACTTCTGCTTCCAATTGCTTGCTGCCAACCTTTATGTAAATTTTAGACCCTATGGCAGAATGCCCTTTGCTCACGTAGGCCATACCTATTGGCTGGTCAAGGCTAGGTGACTGGGTACCCGAGGTTACTTCACCAATGGTCAAACCATCTGCATCACAAACGGGATAGCCGTGGCGGGGTACTCTTCTTTCCGTCATGGTAAAACCTACCAGTTGTTTCATCAAGCCATCCTTTTTCTGCTGTTCAAAGATAGATTTTGATGGAAAATTGGTATTTTTTTTCAATTTGGTAATCCAGCCAAGGCCGGCTTCCAATGGGCTGGTAGTATCGTCAATATCATTGCCGTACAGACAGTATCCCATTTCAAGCCTTAGGGTATCACGTGCTCCTAAACCTGCGGGTATAATGTCAAATTCGGCACCTGCGCGCATCACGGCATCCCATAGGTCGGCCGTTTGGTCTTGTCTGCAATACAATTCAAAACCGCCGCTACCTGTATAGCCAGTGGCAGATAAGATTACATTTTCGGCACCGGCAATAGTGCCTTTGGCAAAGTGGTAGTAAGCAATTTTTGATAAATCAACATCAGTTAGTTTTTGCAAAGCTGCCTCTGCTTTTGGACCTTGCACGGCAATCAAGCCGGTTTCATCAGATATATTGATGAGACGGGTATCAAAGTTATTAAGTGCCGATATCCAATTCCAGTCTTTTTCTATGTTACTGGCATTGACTACCAGCATAAAAGCCTGTTCTCCTTCGGCACACATGTCGTCAAATAAACGATATACCAGCATATCATCTACGATCCCTCCTTTATCATTGGGCAAGCAGGAATACTGAGCATCACCGGGATTGAGTTTAGAGGCATCATTGGAACTGATTGCCTGGACCAGGTCTAATGCTTGTTTTCCCTTCACAATAAATTCGCCCATGTGGCTCACGTCAAATACCCCCACTCTTTTTCTCACCCCCTGGTGTTCTTCAATGATGCCTGAATAGGAGATAGGCATGTTATATCCTGCAAACTCAGCCATCTTTGCGCCGAGGTCTATGTGTTTTTGGGTTAGTGGTGTTGGTTTCATTATTTTGGTTATGTGGTTTATTTATTGGCTTTTAAAATAATAACGTCGATAATTTTATCGCCCTGGTACAAGGTATGTACTACGTCCATACCTTCTTTAACCTTACCAAAGATGGTATAATTGCCATCCAGGTGCGGGGCAGGGCTATGGGTGATAAAAAACTGAGTTCCTTCGCTGTGATTGCCGGCGTGTGCCATTCCCAACAATCCTGTTTCAAGGTAGTAGTTGAGATTTAGTTCAGACCGGATGGTATAATTCAACGCCCCATATCCATCGCCTCTTGGGCAACCAGCCTGTACTACAAAGTTGGGTACTACGCGATGAAAAAACTTATTGTCGTAAAAGTCTTTTTGACACAGTTCAAGGAAGTTGGCAACACTGCCCGGAGCCTTATCTGTAAATAGCAATAAGGTAATATTACCCTTGGTGGTTTTCATTACCACTTCAATTGAATCTCCCTGGAGTGAAAGTGTATTAAAGTCGATTGGATGGTTGTAGGGTGCTTTATAAGGCATGTAGGTGCTATCAAACAACAAGGCTCTTGCTTGCAACAACTCATTATAAGCTTCCAGGTCCTGAGGTAATTTGAGCTTTGCCTTCGAGGTATCAAACCAGGATGTATCGGTTACAAAACCCTTGGCTCCTGATTTGGGATCCTTAAGTATAACTGAAGCTGCTGCAGTTGAACCAGCGTCACCCGACTTGGAGACCGCAACCAAAAAATTAACGATATAAGACTTGGCCTCTATGTATTTTGAACCATAAGCTTTTATAAACTCGGGGTGGACCAAAATTTGACCCATAGCCTCAATCAAGGCTGTCTTTTCAACAGGCTGACTCGTTTTGCCTGATAAGCTTGAGAGCGTAAGATACTGATAAGGGTCATCTCCCAACACCCTCAGCCATTCTGCCCTTTCATAGCTGTTGTTGCTATTGGTAAAGAAAAATTTAACTTCGGCAGCCAGCTCATTTTTAATTTTGGTATAAAATACAGGACATGCCTTCATCATAGCATGGTACAACTTCGTTTTTACCCTCCAATCCAGTTCAGGGGTTGCCAGGGCTTTGTACTCATAAATATCTTCTTTCACTCCTTTACGGCCAATGAGTTCAGCGGCTAGTGAAGCCACGTGAATATTAGGGTCTTTAACCAGCGCAAAAATAGCAGGTTTGATGCTATCAAAGGCCACATTTTGAAAGCCTCTGAGTAAATTACATTTTACCCGATAATCTTGTTCTGAAGAAAGATATTGGAGCAGTTTTTTATCGATACCAACTGTAGCCATCCTTGACACGGCACTGGCCAATGGCATTCTGATGTCGGGATTGTCTTCAATACTATATTGATTTAACAGCCTCTCTGATAATTCAGGGGTCACAGCCTCTTTAAACCTTCCAAAGTAATGAGCGGCTTCCAGTCTTATGTCTTCTGAAATAGCATTGTTGGCAAGAAGTTCCATTGCCCTGCTGGATGCGGTGGCGTCAAAAATCCCTCTTTGACCAAAGTGATAAAAAGCCCTAGTCTGACCCATTAACAATTCATCATCATTGTCGCGGTATGAGACCACCGAGGCGATGTTTTTTAATGTGGTTTTACCTCCACATCTACCCAACGCCTCGAGGATCTGGCGATTGAAAATATTGTTTACATTTAGAGTATCCTGGGCTGTAAAAGCAGCGATTAGAGATGTTTCAGCTTTGGTGCTTGCAATCTGACCCAAAGCATAAGCTGCCATTGCCCTAACTTCAAGTACAGGATCTTTAAGCATTATGATTACTGAATCAACTGCAGCGTCATTTTTGATGGAGGCAAAAGCTCTAACCGCAGCAAACCTAACCCCTGGGTTTTTGTCCAAAAACATGGGATATAGTGAATCGACCAATCCTTTGTCCTGGTATTCCAATACTTTGCGAACAACCGGATCATTGAATCCAAGGTTTAGATTGGTATTTACATGGTCTGTAGGTGGAACACAGGTGACTATACTTAATGAAAGGCAAAGGATCAAGCCCATTTGTAAGGCAGGATTCCACACTTTGTCTGAAATTCTCATGGGCAAATTATTGACTTACAAAAGTAAGAAAAATCAAGGTCTTTGCCTCAATTCTTTGTATAAAGCCGTTTTAAAAATCAAGGCCAATGCCAATATGGTACATTGTAGGCAGGCTTTTTTTGGTTTCAATGCCTTTTGCCACATCCAAACGGATAAAATAGCCCAAAAGCTGGGTACGCGCTCCCCAGCCATAACCCATTACAAGGGGATCTCTGAAATACTGAATATCCAGTTCAACCAAAACATCTTTTACCTGCACCGAGTTGAGTGGATTCGCTGAACTGTATGGTCCGGAACCATACCATGCCAGCCCAGCATCAAAAAAGGCAACCAGCTGGAAATTACGCAACATGGAAGCCCCCTTGTCTTTGCCTAGTAAATACATAAACAAGGGCAATCTGAATTCAGTATTGAGCAAGGTATAACTGCTGCCGTTTCTGATGTTACTTTTAAAGCCTCTTAAATGAGGTACATTGGATTTAAATGCAAAATCTCTGTTTTCAGGCAAGGGCACAGAATTGTCGAAAGATGGAAAAATAGAATTGTTTACATTGCCTAAATAATAAATATTGGGTTTTGATCCAAAGGAAGTAGCAGATGTGAGACGCACTGCCAACACACTGTGGTTGAGCACTCCCTGATAGTATCGTGCATCCATTCCCAAAACAGTAGTAAAGCCCTGGTTGAGATCGATGTTAAAATTATTGGCCAACTCAAAATTGAATTGATTTTGGACTTCGGCATAGAATTTACACCTGGCCCCATGCAGCAGATTAGTTGAATATTGAAAGGTATTGTCAAAAACATATTCAAGTCGTAATCCCAAACGCTTTTCATATACGGACTCCTCTGAAAGGGTGGTTATTTCTGTGGCTTTATAATACTGTTTATCAAACCGAAGACTGGCAGCAGCCCTTAGACTGTGATGCAGGTTGAACGGATACCTCACATTGTACATTCCTATCAGGGTTTGTTTTTTGGATTTAAGGGGTGGAATAAATTCAACCTCACTCCTTTCACTTTGATTTCTTAAGTACACGGCCCACCTCTTGTCCAAAAGTTTCTTTTTATTTTCATAAGTAAGAAAAAACTCAGCTCCATCCAGGTTGGTTGAGATACGGGTACCTGCTTCAAAACGATAATCTTCAAAAATATCAGTGAATGCTGCTTTGGCCAAAAAACCCATTGGGATCTGGTTGACCTCTTTGTTTTGACCCTGTGCTAACTCAAGACCTTCAAACAAGACCTCATTGTCCATTCTGGCTGTTAATTTATCAATTCTGAATCTGAGTCCCGCTGCCGTTATGGCATTGCTCTTGATAGCCATAATTTTATCGGCCACTTCATTGAGATCGTCAGTTGCCTCATTTACACTTTCACTTTTGCCGGCAACCTGACTAATAATTGTCAATGCCGGGCTTATATCTTTGTACTGCGATTGAAATTTGAGATGTTCAGGAATTTCTGTATAAGTGACTTCCTGTCTCTTTGGTATTAGGTCTTCTTTAATTTTTTTTGAATTGGCAAGGTTTGTATCAAATGGCTTTTTGGCAACAGACAGGTTGAGACTGAATTGGTACAAACCAAAAGTTTGATCTTTGTATAAAGAGTAATACACTTGTCCGTCGCTACTCAGGGCATACGATTGCATATTGCCCGATAAATTGGTCAATGCCAATTCTGACGCATTTGAAATATTTTTGAAGTACAAATTGACGATGCCTGACCTACTACTTTGATAAACAAGATTACCATCTTGGGTCATGATTGGATGGGTCTCATTGTCTTGAGTAGTTTGGGTAAGCCTTTCTAATGATCGGGGTATTTGTTTTAGATCGTTTTTATCTTTAATTGTGGGCAATGGATACAAAAAAACATCCATCTTAGCAAGTGGTAAAAAAGTATCCAATTTCATAGGCAGAATGTGCTCTACCGTCCTGTTGCTGCAAAACAAAATAGCCTTAGCCCCATGGTATTCAACAACTGAGGCATTAAGATCGTCGAAATAATCGGATGTTATAGGCAATGTCTCCCTTTCCTTGCTATCATATAACAAAATGTCTGAAAAACCATCAATCGCTGCATTCAGCATCAAATAACGACTGTCAACAAAATCAATTGCATACAGTCGCTGAACCTCATTGGGCAACAATTGCACCTGATATGACAGATCATTTACCTGATATCGCCTGAGGTAGATGTTATCCCTGTTTTGGGTTGAAACAATAAATTCACTGCCTTTGTCATTCCAGCAAAAATGGGGATATTCAAGGTCTGCCTCCTGGAACATATTTTTGAAATGACTTGAAAACAAACGTTTTGATTTACCTGTGGCATTGTTGCGAAGGTAGACGCATGATTTACTTGCATTATTTTGGGCATATAACAACCATTTACCATCTTTACTCGGGCTGATGGCAGTAATTGGTTGATTTTTTTTCTTTTTTATCTTCAATTCTTTACCGGTGATCTCATCAAACCTGCCTACTTCCAGAGCGAAGCGGGATTGGTAATAAACAGACCATTCAGCATAAATTTGTTTCAAAGGAGTATTGAGTACAAATTCAACACTTTTTTCGAAATTGCGTGTAATTCTGGTGAGGTAGAGTAGGTTTGAAACGGTAGACCTTCCATAATTGGTTCTAAGATAGTACCACATAGAATGTCCGGCAATTCTTGGGTGTTTTTGAGAAAATTTTTCAAACTCATAATACTTTGGCTTGTTCGCCAGTAAATTGCGGAGTTCATCTTCTACATTAATGTCCCAGGCATTTCCTGCATAAGAAACAAATCCAGGCTTATACCAGGCGGGCAAATCCAGGAGCACAGCATTTTGCACTACTTCCTGAAAATTACTGCCAAACAACATTGAGGAAAGATAAACTGAAGCAATACCTTCTCTTATTTTTTCTCTTAGATTTACATGGCTGCCATCAAAATAAACCAGCATTTTTGACCCCACAATTTTGGTTTCACCAGACTCTGACTGGAAAACCTCCTCTCCTCCGATATTGGACTGTTTGAAATCCGATAAATCTACATAGACCAGAATTTCTATTTTATCAGAAATGCGGTGTTCAACTTGTTTTCTGATGATGTCATGATCCAGTTCCGCCATCTGTATGATGGTATGGGCTACATTTTTTCCTTTGCCATACCAGTAAACAATAAAATTGGGACTTTCATATTGCGACCAGTATTTAAAATCATCATTGTATTGTACCCTATTTTTACCAAACTCTGTATCAAAGCTCTGGCCGACCATAACAAGGGGCAGCATTAAAATCAGGACAGAAAACAAGATACCGGCTGGAATACGGACCATTTTTTCGAAATTATTCTGTTCAAAGATACAGTCTGCACCTCAAAAAGTTGCCACAATCGTCAAATTTCATAGTCCGCATAACGGCTAAAATAAAAAATGCCACCCCGTCATAACGAAGTGGCATTTTACTAACTATCTAAGAAAATATCAATCTTCAGTGATCACTGATACTTTTTCTGTGTGAATGACCTCTCCATCTGCGAACACGGAAAGGATGTAAAGACCGGACTTCAATTGGTTAAGGCCCAAAGAAATTATATTTTCTCCGTCTGTCCCCAATTGGCTTATTAATTTTCTACCCATCATGTCGTACAGACAAATGGTTGTAGCACTGCCCCTTTCTGATGGCAATTGAATGGTAAGTTCAGTAGTGGCAGGATTGGGATATACCATAAATTCAGTATCCGTATCATTCCAGATGCTGCTCAGGGCAACCATGTTTTCTGACAATTCTCCCGGCATTGCTGCTGTAGCAAGACCTTTGACTTTGACTGCATCAATATAAATTAAATCAGAGTTGGTACTGGCATCGCACACAATCCTGAATTTTGAATTGTTGGTAAAGCCATATTGCGATTTATTGATCGTCTTACTGGTGTAATAGAAGGTATTATTATTGAAATGGGTGCCATTTACCCAGGTAGCCACTGTTGTCCAGGTACTGCCATTGTTGTTGGAATACTGCAGGAAGAAGTCTTCTCCCACTTCCATGCTATAACTGTAGAAATTAAATTCCACTTTCAGTGCTGCATACTGGGTAGCCGCATATGTTGGCGAGGTCATAGAAGAAATTACTCCACTGTTGTCTCTCAAAGCAATAGAAAATGTTCCTTCAAAGGAGCGTGGTCCTGAATATCTTATAGCATCGTCTCCTCCATCAATCCAGTTATCCCAGCCTGTTTCAAAATAATAGGCTCCCAAAGAAGTTTCACCTGATGTTGGACACGGAGGACATGTAGGACCGCCACAGTCAATTCCTGTTTCCTGACCATTTTGGATACCATCTGTGCAAGAAGCTGCGCAAGGTGGACATGTAGGGCCGCCGCAGTCTACTCCTGTTTCCTGACCGTTTTGAATGCCATCGGTACAAGAAGCTGCACAAGGTGGGCATGTAGGGCCGCCGCAGTCAACTCCTGTTTCCTGACCATTTTGAATGCCATCTGTGCAGGTAGGAGGACAAGGTGGACAAGTAGGACCGCCACAGTCTACTCCTGTTTCCAGACCATTTTTGATGCCATCGGTACAAGAAGCAGCACAAGGTGGACAAGTAGGACCGCCACAGTCTACTCCTGTTTCCTGGCCATTTTGAATTCCATCACTGCAAGTGGCCGCACATGGAGGGCATGTAGGTCCGCCACAATCTACTCCGGTTTCCTGCCCATTTTTTATACCATCTGTACAAGTTGGAGGGCATGGTGGACAGGTTGGGCCACCACAATCAATTCCGGTTTCCTGACCGTTTTTGATGCCATCAGTACAAGAGGGTCCGCTGGATGTGTTGACACAAAATGACTTGGTCTGAGAAAAGGTAAATTGTCCACCAGATGCCATGTTGGTACCATTGACAACTACATTATAAGATCCATTGCCATAGGCACAACAAATGCCATCTCCATAAGAATCGGCTATGTTGAAAGTGTAACAGGCATTTGGCAAACACAATGGCACAGTTACAGTTGCACCCGGAGTGGTATAGGGTCCACCAGAATAAATTACAGCATTGGCTGCATTTTTGATGTTCCAAGTTGTTTCTGAAGGGTATTGATCCAGGACGATGGTAAGTGTACCTGAATTGGTAGTGCATCCTGTAGGACAAGGTGGACAAGTGGGGCCTCCACAGTCAACGCCTGTTTCTTGTCCGTTCTGGATACCATCTGTGCAAGAAGGAGTTTGAGATCCCGGACAAGCCGATAAGCAGGTTGCAACGGTTACTTTATTTCTGATCAGGTTGCCCGGCTGGGTACCAAATCCCTTTGTGAAATTGATACCAGTACTGGTAAGGTGACAGTAAGACATAATAGTACCTCCACCTGAAGGAACGCCCGGATTGGCACAACCACCTTCAGTTGTATAACAGCCGTCGATGGCGGTATTGTTGCCATTCCATACGCAGGCATGAGTATGTTGTGATCCCAACAAGTGGCCAAACTCATGCGTAACAACCTCAACAGACCAGCTATAAGTAGGCACTGTAGAATAGGTAGTGCCAATGCTTGAAAATCCCATTCTATAATCAGGATTAGAATTACACAATGTATTAACATATGCTATTCCCCCACTTGCGCTATAAGAAAGCAGCATTGCAATATTGCCATTAAAGCCATTTCTGTATGCCAGAAACTGATTGAGCATGGTACTAGATGACGTGCCGGTATAAGGGCTGGTAGTAGACCAAACAAAAATTTCAGAAGCAACTGTGTTTATAGATTCATTGTTGTACAAAGTTTTGACCTGGTTATACAAACCAGTGATGTAGTTGATCGTTGGTGTCATACCACCTTTATTGGTGAATATATTATTATCCACTTCAAAATACATTTTTACACAATCAGATAAAGCTCTGTCGCCTGAACTATGAAAAAGTTCTTCTGCTTTGTAGGCCTCACCACTGTCTTCAGTGCCACATTCCATAGGCAATTTGCCCAGTAGTTTGTCGTCACGATAAATAATAAAATTTTCACTTTTATCCTGCATTTTTCCAATCACCAAATTGCCATCATTGCGGGGATCACTTACAAAGCCCATCACATCGTCTTCAAAAAAACTGATGGCTACAAGTGAACCTGGTTTTCCTTTGATGACCCCTTGGTAGTGTCGGCCCGGATTGTATTTAACATATCTGTTGCCGTTGGATTCCCTGATGATTAGTCCCTCCATTTTTTGCTCAACCAATTGCAGCTCCACACACTCTCTGTCACTGACAGGTAAAGTAAGACTTATGTTTTCATCAGCTGATGCGACCAGATTTTTAAGTGCTCCTCTATTGAGGTCCAGGACCTGGTATTCTGTTACTTCTGCCGGAACGGTAATTCCGCTTCTGGAAGCTGGAGAAAAAATAGCATTGGATTCAAACTTTGCAAATTGTTGGTGTTCTGCAACTATTTTAGCAGGAACGATTTGCTGTGCCATAAGCATGGCGGATGATAAAAAGAAAAGCAAAAAAGCTGAAAACTTACCCATGATATTAGTTTGTAAAATTTATTAATTTTTTACCGATGAGGTATTAAGTAAAAGACAATTTTAATTCCAAAAACCCTAAACAACGGCATAATATTCAATACTTTGCACAAAAATGGTCGTTTTTACTGACCTCTTTTAAGGGTATTCCCTGGCTATTATTGAAATGACCGAAGATGTGTAAATCTGTTATCAACTGCTTATACATACAGAAATAAATTAATATATCAAATATCCTGCCAATTTTTTTTATAACATGTATTTAACTGTATATCTGCTATTTATAAATATATTTTAGAGTACTAGAATAAAAGCGATACAAAGTTCATTTTACTATATGTGGAGACTAAAAATGTTAATCAAATACTAAAAATGATTTAAACGGATACTTCTGAAGAGGGATTTTCGCTCTTATTCTAACAAACAATTCACTAACCGGCAAAACATTAAACCATGAGAACACTTCTTTACACCCTGATTTTTACCCTCGCTCTGGTTTCCTGCAAATCAATCGAAACCATGGTTGAAAAAGGTGAGTACGAAAAGGCCTTCAGTCATGCTGTAGACAAGCTGGCGGGAGAAAAAAACAAAAAAACAAAATACGTCAAAGGTCTTGAAAAAGCCTACATCGAGCTCAACAGCAAAGACCTCAAAAAAATTGCTTCGCTGGAAAGGAGCACCTCAATTTCGAAGTGGGAAGAAATCTACGACATTTACGGCAGAATGATCAGTAGAAGAGATAAGGCTGCTGCTTTGGTACCTTTGGTAAGTGAAGATGGATATGAGGCCAACCTGGATGTGGCAGATCTTTCAACTTTCAGATTGGATGCAAGAGACAATGCACTGGAAGCCTATTATAGTAAGGGTCTGGATATGTTGAATACGGCCCGCAACAACAGAGATAAAGAATTGGCAAGAGATGCAAAACTTTGGTTAGAAAAAACTGAAAGATTTACTGCTTCTTACAAAGACGTATCATTGCTCAAAAGAGAGGCACTTGAATTGGGCATTATGCACATTGCCATCGACATCAAATGGGATAAATCATCAGAAATAACCAAAACCATATATGACAAAGTAGTTGCCCTTAGATTAGAAAAACTGGGAAATGAATGGGAACGATATTATCTATTTAATAAAAACATTGAATACGACAGATACATAGTAGTTGAATTGGGAAACTATGATTTTGGTGCAGAAAGAGAAAATGTGAATAACTACGAAATGGTAGCAATGGTAGAAGACGGCCTGGAATATTTGTACGACGATAAGGGTAAAATTGTAAAAGACAGCCTTGGAAACAAGATTACCATTCCTAGAAAAGTGTTAACCAAAGCATGGGTGTCTGAAATATACCGGGAAAAACACAGCAATATGGAAGCAAGGGTCTTGCTTTATGATGAACTTAAATCTTTGCCTGTAGTCAATACACCTGTAAATGTATATCACGAATTTAAAGACAGCGCCATTAGTTATACGGGAGATAAGAGGGCATTAAACAAAGAGGTGCTCAATCGTCTGGACAGCCACATTGCCAATTTTCCTACTGACAGGGATGCTGCAGAAATTCTGGGCAATTACCTGGCCTCCGGTGTAGAAAATGCCATCCGCAAGCTCAATATTAGTTAAGGTTGATTTAGTAAATACTTGTGTTTTTATCTAAAACAAAAATGCCGGGGTCAGCTACTGACTCCGGCATTTTTTATTCTATTTTTTTTGATCCTACTATTCTGAAGCAACACTTATTTCCAAATCAAGACTATAGCTCTGACCTGGTTCAATGCCAATTTCATCCGGAAAATTGGCTGCTTCTACGCACACAAATTTTTTGTAATCTTCATTCTGCAAATCTGTTAGGGTACCGCATTTTTCAATCCAGGGATTCCATATCACCATAGCTGTTGCATGATTACTGAGTACCCTAATTAACCTTTGATTGGCACCATCATGAATCATAATTTGTTGGGTGTCCATATAGATGCGGTCAATTTCCTGGTCAATGGTCAACAAACCCTGCTGCGTAAAGCTTTCGTTCTGCTTGGTTTTGTCGATGTAACTCTTTCCATCTAGGCCTGACAATTGAGTATCAAAAATATTACCAACCAAAAAATACGTATGCAAAGCCTGTGTTATAAAAAAGGTTTCATTGCCTTCATTAAGAGTAGTGAGTTGCAATTTGAAAGTATTGGCAGCTGTAATCAGCATGTTCAAATTCCATTGAAATGGCCAGTCTGAAAGTGGCAGATTTTGAGAAGACAGGTCCATTTCAACATAATGATTGCCCTTTATCGTTTCATCCCTAAGCAGCCTCCATTCAGCGGTCCTGACGATGCCGTGTTGAGTAGAGCCCTCTTTGGGTCCAAACCAGGGCCAACAAACAGGAATACCCCCTCTTATGGCTTTAGGGCCGCAGATTTCAGCCAGTGTACTACAAAACAAAACTGGCTTGCCGACAGCATCCTCTTGCCAGCCCAATACCTGGCCCCCCTTGGTCGTATATAACAAACGAGAACTACTCATTGTGTTTACTTTCTGTTATTATTCCTTTGCCGGTTGCGGCCCAAAAGAGTCCACCGTAGATGTGCTCCAGGAAAAAAGGATCGCTGTAAACGGCAGGTAGATGGCCCATAGCGGTATAAAACGAACGACCCCCATCGTATTCATGGTACCAGGAAATGGGATGAAACCCATCCATGCCCCCTCCTGGATATTCTTTGTTTGGTTTTCCTGCGTTGTATGACTTTTCATCTATCTCCAGCAAGTACTTTAGGCCTTTCTGTTTTTCTGGCGTTAGTACATACCATTCATCCGTAAATAAGTGGGGAGACCTAAAACCAGACATGCCGGGAAATTTTCTGTACAATGGATGCAATTGTGCTGTTTGTATTTCTGGATGGGTCACAAACATTCTGCCCACAAGCCGGTTGTACCATGCCCAATCGTATTCAGTATCTGATGCACTGTGGATGCCCACAAAACCTTTACCAGATTGAATAAATCGCTCCATTGCTTGTTGTTGTGCGTCATTCAAAATATCGCCGGTTGTATTGAGGAAAACAATTACATCGTACTGTTTCAATTTTTCATCGTTAAACCAATTCGGATTCTCTTGCCATTCCACATTAAAAAAATGACGTTGACCCAATTGGTAAAACGCGTCGACACCATCTTTGATGGATTCATGGTGCCAACCCTGTGTTCTGCTGAATAGCAAAACATTAAACTGCTTTTGTGATTTCATTCCGTGGCTAACAAAAAGGAAAAGCACAAAAAAATAAAGCGGCGTGATGGAATTTATTTTCATTTGGAAATGGCCCTTTGTATGGCTTTTTCTGCAAGATCAGCCATTATTTTAAAACACTTTTCTGTTGGGTGTACACCGTCTGCTGCCATTTCTTTGTCAAGACCATTTACCTCATTTTTTAGAGGTGTATGATAATCCAGATAAACTACTCCATATTGTTCGGCCATCATACGTAATGATTGGTTGAGCGAAACTATTTTATCTGCAGGATTTTCAACGGTTGGTCTCCAGTAAATATGGGCTGCAGGTAATACAGAAGCGACTATGACCCGGATATTATTTGTCCGCGCCAGTTCCACCATAGAAGTGATATTTCCAAGGGTAAATCCTTCATCATACGTACCTGAATTTTCAGCCACATCATTTGTGCCCAAATTAATAATCACTACTTCTGGATTCAGTTCCAGTACATCTTTTCTAAATCTTAGAAGCCCCTGGGCGGTTGTTTGTCCGCTAATTCCTCTTCCAATAAAATGATTGATCTCAAAAAAATCGGGCAATGCATTGACAAATCCTTCCGTGATGCTGTTGCCAAAAAATACTGCTTTGGGTCTCTCACCATTTTTGACACTGATATTATTATTTTGATAAACATCGAGCTGAGCAAATTGAATGGCATTTACCTGTGCATTTGTGTTGTCCTGCATATTGATCCAAACTATTAAAACCAAAAATAATTTTATTCCAATTTTCATTTAAATATATTTTCTAAAATTGAGCTATACAGTTTACAATTCTTTTACCTGAATTTCCATCCCAAAGTTCTGGAATGCCGCTTTTTTTCCAGGTGCCCGCGGTCATTTTGTGAAGATAAAAGCGTATTTTTTCTTCTTCATTCCCTACCATTTCATTGGTGCCTATACTTACGGTTTCCGGCCGCTCAGTGCTGTTTCTCAAAGTCATACATGGCACATCCAAAAGGGTTGATTCTTCGGTAACACCTCCAGAATCTGTGACGATACCTTTTGCATTTTTAACAAGATAAATAAAGGAGAGGTAGTCCATGGGCTGGGTAACAAAGAGGTTGTCAAATTTTTGATCCAGGCCATCAAATATTTTTTGGGTACGTGGGTGCATCGGAAAGACCAAAGTATGTCCTGCTGAATGAGCAGATAACAAAGTTAACAACTTAGAGAGATTTTTTGGATCGTCAACATTAGAGGGTCTGTGTAAGGTCAAAACCAAATAAGGTTTAATACTCAATTCCAATTTTTCAAAAAAATCAGGCTTTTGCAAGTTAGGAAGTTGTGTTAGCAGGGTGTCTATCATGGTATTGCCCACAAAAAAGATCTGATTCTCCTTCATGCCCTGTTGCGCTAAGTTTTTGCCAGCTTCTTTGGAGGTCGTAAAAAAATAATCAGATATACTATCGGTCACTATCCGGTTGATTTCTTCAGGCATAGACATATCCCCTGAACGAATCCCACCCTCCACATGAGCAACCTTGATATTAGCCTTTTTGGCTACAAGGGTGCAGGCCATTGTAGAAGTTACATCGCCCACCACCACACATAGGTTGGGTTTTACTTCTGCAATCGCATTTTCATATGCCATCATTATTTGCCCGGTTTGATAGGCCTGTGACCCTGAACCTACACCAAAGTTGATATGGGGCTCAGGAATTGAAAGCTGCTCAAAAAATCGACCGCTCATAATGGGATCATAGTGCTGACCGGTATGAATCAAACGATAATTGAGTTTACGCTCATGTGCCTTATTGTATTCATGCAAGGCATGAATGATGGCAGCTATTTTCATAAAATTGGGCCTGGCTCCTGCTATGATGTCGATTAGATAGTTTTTTTTGCTGTCTTCCATTTTTTGCAACGCATAATTTAAATCACTTCTACAAAAATTCCTTGCTTACGGATGGGATGGATATTTCCAATTGGCTGAGAAAAAGCAGACAAACCATTCTTGTGAAGGATGGCTTCAACCTCTTCTCGATGGGCCGGTGCCACTGCAATCAACAAGCCACCACTGGTCTGTGGGTCTGCCAGAATGTGCTCTGCAAGAACGGGATTTTCAACTGTATCAAAACTTACTTTAGATCCATATGCCTTCATATTTCTTCCAGTGCCACCTGGTATCGATTTTTGATCTAAATAATCCTGCAGCCCGGGAATAATCTTAGGTACTTTTTGGAAGCTCACTTGTGCAGATAAACCACTGCCTTCACACATTTCAACCAAATGCCCCAACAGACCAAAACCTGTAACATCGGTCATTGCATTCACCCCATTAACTTTGCCAAGGTCCTCACCTACTTTATTGAGCTGCATCATTTGTCTTGCTGCTATCCCGGTATGTTCGATTTTGAGTATGCCTTTTTTTTCTGAAGTTGTCAAAATTCCAACACCCAATGGCTTTGTGAGATAGAGCAAATCTCCATTTTTTGCTGTGTTGTTTTGTTTTAGTGATTGAATGTCGGCCAATCCAGAAACGGCCAGTCCAAATATGGGTTCAGGGGCATCAATGCTATGTCCACCGGCCAATGGAATACCCGCTTCAATGCACATGCTCTGGGCGCCTTCGATGACTTTTCTGGCAACTTCTGTTGATAAAACACTAATGGGCCAGCCCAGGATAGCAATGGCCAATACGGGCCTTCCTCCCATTGCATAAACGTCACTGATGGCATTGGCGGATGCAATACGACCAAATTCGTAAGGATCGTCTACAATGGGCATAAAAAAGTCTGTGGTTGAAATAAGGGCCTGGCCATTGCCCAAATCATAGGCTGCTGCATCATCTTTGCTGTGATTACCAACCAGAAGTCGGGCATTATCCGGCATTACAATGCTGGTACCAATGATCTCTTCCAGCACGTTAGGGGCAATTTTACAGCCACATCCGGCACCATGAGAGTATTGGGTTAATTTTATTGACATTTTATTATGGTGTATTTTTTGTTAAAGCAATTACCAATGTTGCATTGGTTTCCGGGTCTGTATCAAAACAGGGTATGACGATTAATTGATCTGCCGATAAGCTCTTTTGATCCAAAGCCTTTTGATACCACTTGTCGTAATATCTGAGCAGTATGGAAAAGGCATCAGCCACTCTGTCTTCGATCAAAGCATTAATGGCGTTTCCAGCTTCAAGCCCTCCCAGTCTTTTTTTAATCCGCACAATGGCATTAATCATTTTTTCTAAGGGCAACTTTCCATACTCTTCTACTGTATATTCCAATCTTTTTTCAAAGGGTACATGGAGTACATAATGGATTGATTTTTGCATAAGGATCCAAAATTCTTTGGGTAAGTTGACTTGTCCGATTCTAATGCTCTCGTCTTCCAGCCAGATTGTTTTTCCATCCCATTTTGCCAATTCAAAGGCTAACAAATTCTCAAACATTTCCTGCCCCGGTTGTTCGGGCATACCTATGTTACCAAAGGCGGAACCCTTATGAGCAGCAAGTGATTCCAGATCAATAACACACCTACCCTTAACGCTGAGTGCATGCAGTACCCTTGTTTTAGCGGCACCTGTATTTCCTGCTATGATGTTGAGATCATGTGGTTTTTGAAAAATGCCCAGCACCCAGTTTCTGAATGCTTTGTAACCACCTTCCAGAACCTGGACTTTAAATCCGTACAAATCGAGCAACCAGGCTACTCCCCCACTTCTCATTCCTCCTCTCCAGCAATGCACTACTAAGGTGTAGTCTGATGGTATCAATTCCACTTCATCATTCAGCTCAAATTTTTGCCTCAGCCACTT
This sequence comes from Saprospiraceae bacterium, assembly GCA_017987975.1. GTDB lineage: Bacteria > Bacteroidota > Bacteroidia > Chitinophagales > Saprospiraceae > JADKBO01. The sequence continues at coordinate 31,609 of JAGNSQ010000005.1, read as the reverse complement.
TTCAACGGTCAGCACCATTTCTTTCATCCTGGGTCCAAAATAGGTCAAACCCGTTTTTATGGCCTCTTGTCTGCTGTTTTGTTTGTACAAGGTACCCACCACACTTCTTTCTTCATCTGTAAACAAAGGTAGATTGAGTGCACCCGGGATATGGGCATGATTGTATTCTGATGGTGAACGCACATCCAGAACGAGGTCCGCATTCCATGCATAAAAATGTGAAATTCTTTGAATACTCATATTCTTCTATATGATCATCTAGTTTATCTTTTTGATACCCCGCTGACCAGAAAAAATATCATGCAAGATCAGGTAATACGATTGGATAACTGCTTCAGAGGAGTATTTTTTTAATACTTCTTGTCTGGCCCATGCCCCCATTTGATTTCTTTCTTCTTCTTTCAGCAAGGCCATTTTTTGTATTGCTGCAGCAATGGCGTGTGATGATTTTACATCCACCAAAATGCCGTTTTGTTCCTTTACCACCATTTCTTTACAGCCGGGCACATTGGTAGTGATCACGGGCTTTCCCATGCTCATGCCTTCGAGTATGACTCTTGGTAATCCTTCCCTATAAGAAGGTAATATGACAACATCTGCAGGAGCCAGGAAGGGAATAACATTTTCCTGATAACCATGAAAAGTGATATCGGTTCTCGTCCTGAATGGTTGTAGGTCGGACTCTTTTACGGAGGCAGGGTTACCTGAGTCAGTATCACCGACGAGATGAAGCTGTATATTATTGACTGTTGCAGTCGCCTCTGTAAATCCATGAAGCAACTCCATCACTCCTTTGTCATATAACAATCTACCCACAAAAAGGAATCTGATATTTTCGTCACCTCTGATAACATTTTTAGATGGATTAAAAAAATCGGTATTGATTCCCGATCCTCTGACAAGGGTAGTCCGACCAGCTTTGACCAAGCCTTTTTTAATAAATAAATGTCGGTCATCCTTGTTTTGGAAAATTACTCTGGCAGATTTTTGCAATGCGTATTTGTACAGTCTTACTACTATTTTATTGATAAGTCTGTTTTCCAAAAAAGCAAAACCCAGCCCTGTTATGGTGTTAACCGTGGGTATGTTGAGTCTATGGGCGGCAAGGGTACCGTATATATTGGGTTTAACGGTATAACACAAAACCAGATCCAACTGAAGCTCTTTAAAAATATCCACCAATTCATGATAGAGGGCCAGATCGGTTTTTGCACTGGTACCTTTTCTTTGCAACTTTTCCAGCGCTACAAACCGGTGGCAATAAGGCTCAAGTTTGTTCTCGTTTCCATCTGCAGGTGCTATACAAAATAGCTGGTTGCCATCCTCCTTGAGTTGGCTCATCAATTCAGCTCTAAAATGAAACAAGTTCCAGGCCGTATTGGCCACCAAACCAATTCTTTTATTGATTATGCTCTGATCCACCGCTTATACCAACGATACAATACAAATAGATACCATAAGGTACCGTGTTCCAGCATCCCGGTCTTTCCTTCCAAAAACAAGCCCGTTTCTTTTTTTACAAAATCCGCATTCAATTTAAAGTGCTCTAGAAAGACATTGTCACCAGCCATGTCTCTCACTTCATTGATATAAAGTGTGCTTAGCCACTGAATAAAGGGAATGCCAAAGCCTTGTTTTCTTCTGTCGATGGCAGATGATGGTACATATTGATACAAAATTTGTCGCAATACCCACTTAGACTGATGGTCTCTTATTTTAAATTTATTGGGTAACGACAAAGCGTACTCTATAACTTTATGGTCCAAAAATGGTTCTCTTGCTTCCAATGCAACTGACATGGTAGCTCGGTCGACCTTGGTCATTATATCACCCTCCAAATAGGACGTGGCATCCGCCACCGTAAACATGGAAAGATATTGCTCATGTGGCAGTACCGTTGGCATTTCAAAAATGGGTACCGGCCCTGAGTCCATCAGCTCTTGCAGTGCTTCAGAAGTAATACTAGAGGTAACCAGACTTAAAAAATCAAGCCTGGATTTACTTTTCAGAGCTCTCACCATTTTGGGATACCGGATCTCAAGGTGTTTGACATCTCCAAAACCCGGCACTTTTGGTAAAACAGATGCAGCCATGGCCGGAGAAACCAAGCCTGCCATTCCGGCAGCCATTTCTCTTAAGGCATAAGGTACTTTCCTGATTTTATCGTAATATTTATTGGCAATCAAATACCTTTCATATCCTGAAAATAATTCATCACCGGCATCTGCGGAGAGGACAACGGTTACATGTTTTCGAGCCTCTTCTGAAACGAGGGTTGTAGGTATGCCAGAACTATCACCAAATGGTTCGTCATAGATATCAGACAATGATTCTGTAATACGCTCAAATTCACTTATGTTACAGATAAAGCTATGGTGATGCGTACCCAAGGCCTTGGCAACATCGGCAGCATGATGAGATTCATCGTAAACCTTGTCTTCAAAACCAATGGTGTAGGTATTAATGGGCTGATCTCTGTCCTTTTGAAGTAGGGCAGTTACCAATGAACTATCAATGCCACCGCTCAAAAAAACGCCCACTGGTACATCGGCCACCATCCTTAGGTTAAATGCCTCAGTCAATAAATCTTCTGTGTTTTTGATGACCACATCATCTGGGTCTGCGCATAGTCTGGTCGATTTAGCTTTTTGATCTATGCTCCAATATTTTTGAATTTGAGGCTCCTCTTTTTGATCCAAACTCAAATAAGATCCTGGCTCCAGCTTTTTAACATATTTAAAAATCGAAAAAGGAGAACGAATATAACCAGATTGCATATAGAGGTTTACAGCATCGTAATCAATGTCCTTACAAAAATCAGGATGGTGGTGAAATGCTTTTAACTCTGAACCAAACATAAACAGGCCATCTTTCCAATACCAATACAGTGGTTTTACCCCAATTCTGTCGCGACACAACAGCATTTTTTGATCCAGTTTGTTCCAGATGGCAAATGCAAACATACCTCGAAATTTGTGGATACAGGCATTGCCCCACTCATGGTAGGCTTTGATGATCACTTCGGTATCACTATGCGAAATAAATTCATATCCATTTCCGATCAACTCTATTCTTACTTCCTCATAGTTGTACATTTCTCCGTTGTACACCATTACATACTTATCCCACTCATAGGGTTGATGGCCCAGGGCAGACAGGTCTATTATGGATAGTCTTCTATGACCAAGCGCTACGTGCTGATCAAGATAAATACCTTCATCATCGGGGCCGCCGTGCGACAGACTTTGGGTCATCTTGCCAATGATGGCAGATCGTTGTGCAGTTGAATGGTTGGATACTGGGTAATAGAAACCTGAAATTCTACACATTTAATAATAAATTATAGTATTTACCCATAAGTAAATGATGATCAAATCTATTTTTAATTCCCAGAGCAATTTCTTCTCTATTCCATTCTGTTTGGGTGAGATCAAAAATAGCTTTTCTATATTTTTCAAAATCATTGTCAGGAACTACAATACCACTTTCATGGGTTATAATTTCTTTAATACCCCCGGGCACATCAAAAGCGACCGAAGGTAGTCCAAACAAGCCAGCTTCCAGCAAAGCATTGGGAAAACCCTCATAGTAGGAGCCTATTAAGTAAAAGTCAGCCATACTATAATAATGTGCAGGTTCAGAGACCTTGCCCACAAAGACAACTTTCTCATCGAGATTAAGCTCAGAACAAAGTGATTTTAACTTTTGTTCTTCCGCTCCTTCACCAACAATGAAATACTGAAAATCGAGGTCAAGTTTTGCCAACACTTTTAAGAGTCGGTCATAGCCCTTTTCTCTCCTCAAATTGCCAACCGTCAGTAATGTAACTTTTTTATTCTTTTGGTTTATGCGGGGTGCCGCTCCGGGAATGATGTCGACCGGATTGTAGATTTGAACAATTTTGAATTCAGGAATGGCATAATTCCTAACAAGATCTTCTTTCATGGCATTGGATTGAGCCACTATTAAATCAAATCTCCGATATAAAACCTTTATGGCCCAATCGATAAAAAAACCAATATTGGAATACCGGTTATTGATGGATATTATAGAAGATTCTCTTGCGATCAATTTAACTTTTGGAAAAAAGAATGAACTGATGACTACTACAACATTCATTATTGTGACCGTAGAAAAAACAATATCAGGTTTAATGGATCTTACCTTCTTAATGATGGGCAAAAAGCTAAATTTCATTGACCTTAGATTCAAATGATGAACCAAGACCTTATTGTCCAATTGGTAATGTTGATTTCTGCTATCCAGCAATAAAAATTCACATTTCATTCCCATCTGACAACAATGGTTAGCGATTTTTACCAACATTTTTTCACTCCCACCACTGCCCAGGTTGGGACAAATAAATAAAATACTTTTATTACTCACCTATTTTTGGATCAGTCTGTAATGAGGATGGTACCGATTTCAAAATTATCTCCATTGTCTAGCATGGGCCTATTGACAATATTGTTGAGCATGTAATTATTTTGTGTACCCGCAAAACATTTAATGGAAGGAACATTTAAAGAGGTAATGATATTGCAATTCCTCACTATTCCAGCTCTTGCTTCTACTGAGGTCCCCATTTCAATTCCTGATTGGGCAGGGCCGTTTAAATTGACTAAAATGTTATCAATAATTGTTTTAGGGCCAGCATAAATCCCTCTGTATCCTGAAGGACAATTATCATGTTTTACTGAGCCATTTCTGAATTGTATATATCCAGCCGAATTAGCCGCATTGATAGCATTGCTTCCGAAGGTTGACGCGACATCAAAATTAGAAAACAACAAATTATCGCTCTGATTGATGTATATATTTTTTCCTCCCGACATCTTCAGATTGCTGACTGTGCTATTGTACACAAAATCCAGATTGATCATATTTTCTGCTGAGGATGCTGAAAACAGGATCCAATCCAAAAACAGACTATCCACATTTGCTATTAACAGGCTTGTATTGACCAAATCTACGTTTCTTAATCTAATATTTCGAGCAGCATTTGTGACGGGAGTATTCAAATTAGAAGTAATTTCCAACTTCGAACAATTTATAAATTTTGAATTGCTAATTTGGATATCTTTTAATTTGTTTCCGCCATAAACTTGTTTAATTTCAAACGCTCTAGTGCAGTTTATCCCAGTCAACTTATCATAGCTGTTATTGCTGTCATCCTCTCCATTGATTCCACCAACTACAGCAAGTGCATTTTCAACATATACATTGTGTACTAAACCTCCATGTACATTGTCACTAAAAGCGATTGCACCACCTTCGTGGCCTAATGAATAATCACCTGCCATTGCCAACAGATTAACATTTTCGATCCTTACATTATCAATGGTATATCGGTTATTTGAGCCCAGGTGAATGCCGTTTCCGTTTCCATTGACAACAGTGATATTTCTTAAAAGAGGGTTGTTTCCAAACAGATTGATGGATTCTCCGCTAGAGTTGGCAATGGACAAATTCATAAACTTACCGTTTTCGGATTGCAAGTACAATTCACCTGAAAACTCCCATCGATTGTCCAACATATTGCCATCTTTGTTACCATCCAGCATTAAATTTTCAATTCTTACATTGGGTTGCACTGCACTAATCTGATAGCTTGAGGTAAATATTTCCGCTCCCGAAAAAGATACAATTTGATTATTCAACAATGCCATAGATGCATAGAGGGTAAGTTTATCCCCGCTTTTTTCAACTATATTATAGGAATATGAGTAGTCATTGCCAATTTTGGCTACAATGCTCATACCTATTTCAAAAAGCGTTGAATCAGCTACATAAATTACATTTGAACCGGCATTATGGGCACTGATGGTTGACCTTATTCGGTTGATCCTTCTTAATGTGGCGTTTCTGGCATCCAAAATTTGTCCTTCTTTTAAAATTAAGGTTCCTGCATTGTTATAAACAAAACCATTATCAAATTGAACAGCACCATTTTTCCCTGCAGAATTTATGCATCTCTGCAAGGCATCGGAGGAGGTCATATAGTCACTAAATCTCTGATGAGTTGAATCTACAGCTCCATAATTAGATGGGATGAATTCTACTTTTTCCCTTATCCAGTAACCTGAATCACGGGCTGCAAAAACATTACCTCCGTCATCTCCATTACCTAAAATATCATGCGCTGCCCAGTTAAACCCCCCCCCTCCATAGTGAAGTGAATCGTAATAAGCTTGTACATAGACCGGACAAGATTGTCGTTTCAGTTTCCTCAGTTGCCGGGTATTTGATAATCGCAAATTGCAACTCAATCGAAGCCACATTTCACCATTGGAAACAAAACTTCCGTTGTTCTTCACAATGGCTATCAACCCAGTCTTATGTTGAAGGCTGTCTAACTGTTCAATACTATCAATTTCTACCGGGACGGGGTAATTGATGCCCGAATCTTTAAAATAAAGATACCCCATCGAATCTGAGACCAAAACCTGGTCTTTAAGACCTTGCTGAGCTGCTGCGTCTACCATTTTTTTGGCAAAAAGGGTACCAATGACCTTCACTGTGTCATTTTGCCCGTTTGCCATTACAGCAATAGAGATTAGTCCAAAAACAAACAAGTACCTAATTTGAGAGATCATAAACCCCTTTTTCTAATAACAATTCAATTAATAAAAACCCTAAATTAGAAAATATCTAATTTTTATTGGCATTTAATGAATAAAGATAAGACATGGGAATACTAATAATATATACTATTTTGATTATCAGCGTTTTAATTTGTTTAAATAATTCAAAAGAAGAGTAACCTTGTAACCAACCAGCCGCTGTAAACTTAATAGTCTGCCCAAGCAATTGTTTAGGGTTGTAAAAATAGTACCATCTAAAGCTATTCAGAAAAAGTTTAGAATATTGGTACGTTCCGAAAGCATTTGATTCAAAATTGGCTGAAGTCATAATTGAATGCCCGGCATTGATATAATATTTGCGCAAAACCTGATTGATATACCTGGTTTTATAACCTTTATTGGCAAGACTTATCCACAATATTCCTTCCGGGATATATCCATTTTGCTCAAACTTGCTATCAGCTGAAAATTGCCGGAGCAATTCAGTTTTTTGAAATCCACTTTTTTCCCCAGATATCCTGTATTTAATTGCACACTCAAGAGAATCAGAATCAAAGGGGACCTGGGGAAACTTGGAACCTATCAATTGACCATATTGATCAATACAAAGTCCGGTGACTCCACTGAAATTTTCTTTTTTATCCTCTGGTATAGTGAGCCAGGTCTCATGCAATACTTCCAGAGCATTCGGCAATATTTCATCATCTGAATCCACCGAATAAAAAAATTCCCCGCTCGCCATTTCAGCCCCTCTTAACAAGGTAACATATTTATGCGTATTATTTTGATAAACGTACCGAATTGGGAAATGAGCACTTTGTTTAAATTCTTCAACAACACTTTTAGTTGTATCTGTAGAACCATCATCTATAATAAGCCATTCAAAATCTCTATAGGATTGTATCTGAAGACTTTTAAAAACTCTATGGAGTGTATCAGCCCTATTGAAGCTGGGTGTAAAAACAGTAAATTTATAATTGAACATGCCTAAAAGGAACGTTTCATCAATTTATTGAGGCCAAAGTCTTTGAACAATAAATAGCCATTTTCCTTGAGTAAATCAATGGTATTACCTTCTTGTGTAATAGTTGGGTTGTCTTCAATCAGTATCCAATCTGATAGTAACTCATTTGGTGCATCAATAAAATATTGTCGTAATACCCGGAATTCAAATCCTTCAATATCTATCTTAATAAAATGCACCTTCTGAATTTTTAATTCTAATAACAAATTAACAAGTGGCTTGCATAGAACATCAATTCTATTTTTAGAATTAGAAAGAAAAGAATTGCCACTTTTATTACCAGAAGTATTTAAACCTAATGACAAAGTTTCAAATTTATCAGATACGCCTATGTTTATAGCTTTCACATTATTTATTTCAGGATTCAAATCTAAGTTAGTTTGTAATCTAAGAAAATTATTTGGATCCGCTTCAAAAGCAACAATAGATCCCTTCGTTACCTTCTTTGATAAATATAAACTATAAAATCCAATATGGGAACCTATATCAATGATTGTACCATTATCAGGCAATATATTACATATAGCATCTAATTCAGCAAAATCATAATATTGAGGAAAAAACAAAAGCCCAGAATCAATGCATTCAGAAGGATCCAATTGCATTCTAAAGCCAAGTACATCAGAAATTTCGAAAGCTCTTTCCTTCCGATTATAGAAAGGAGAAATAACTCTATTAACTATAATTCTACACAAAGACCATTTTGGAAACTTTCTTGAAAAAAAAAGAAAAAGTGCTAATTCCTTATTCATAAAATAAACTATTTAGTTGGCAACTTAATTGATCCTCATTTAGAAGTGGACATACGCTCTTGAAATTCAATATAGTTCTTAATAGCAAGCAAATTTTCACAGTTAATAGAACAATAATTAGAATCAATGCGAGTGAGATTTTGCTCCGTCCATTTATAAATCTCAAAACCCATCCCTCTTAAGTACTTCATTACTTCAGTCGAATCTGTATTATACTTTTTATAATGAACATCCCAAGATTCATACATTATGCAGAAAGTACGCTTTAATAAATTTTCAGCACCCTTCAAGACTTCAAACTCAAATCCTTCCACATCAATTTTTATGAAGTCTATTTGTTCCTCCTGTAGTATTGAATCCAACTTACATAATCTCACCAAAATCCCCTCTTCCCTTTCTGCAATAATTGAATTTAGGTCATCACTTAAGTGATTTGAAAATTTAATAAATTCACTATCTTTATTTCCAAGTGCAACATTAAATGTAATTATATTCTTAAGACTATTCAGTTTTATATTCTGTACCATAAAATTAAATACAACTGGATGCGCCTCAATCATATAGACTTTAATAGTATCAAATAAAGAAGCTGCTCTTATCCCAACATTTCCAATGTTAGCTCCTATATCGATTATAATGTCATTAGGTCTTAAAAACTTTTCTAAAAATACCTCTTCATATCTCCATGCCTCTGAATGTTGAAAAAAAGTTACACTCAATGCCGTTGGAAAAAAATTCAAATTGTATCCATTCCGTTTAATCTTAAATAAATAGCATGCTTTGCTGTACACTAAAACGAGTCCAAATATTTTCCTCCACCCATTTTTTTCCTTAATAATACTTTGAAGTACTTTAAAAATACGATAAGGGTTCAAATATTTCTTTATTCCTTTTAATTTACTAAACATATACTTAGAAATCAATATTTTAATTCATTCATAATTAATGCCTCTTACCTGCTATTCATAAAAAAAGGTCGCATTTTCACCCTTTAAAATATCTCTACTACAATTCTTAAACAAGTTATCTTTCATCTTAACATTAGAATAACTAGCTTTCACACAAACATTTGATTTCTCAAACTTGTTTCCCTTGCAAGTAACATTACTGCTGACAATTTCTGTACAAACTGAAGAGTTATTAAAAAACCTATTCTCCAAAATTAAACAATTTTTAAACCTGTTAACTGAGATTCCAGTACTCGATAAGTTTTTAAACTCATTTAGGCTAATTTTAGCATGTGTATCATCTTTTGTAACACCATTCAACTTAACACCATAGCTACCTAAAGAGTCAAAAACATTATTTTCAATAACCCCACCCATTCCAACATAATCTACACCCAGCTTTCCGCCTTTAAATCTATTATTAACTATTACTGTAGTGTCAATTGGTCGCGACTCATATCTTACAGATCTTACCGCTACACTCCCATTATTTAAAAACTCATTGTTTAATACCAATGTATTAACTGAACAATTCCATATCCCTCCAACACCAGAGTTTTTGATTCTTGAGTTGAGAATATTTACGTTAGAAGGATTACTTTTTTGGGAAATAATAATACCCCAACCATTATTATTTAAAAATTCACAATTATCAAATTTTAAATTTCTAAAATTAGAATCAAATCGGTCAATATCAGCCTCTATTACTAATCCCCCCTCAGGGGAAATGCCATGTGAATCGGAAAAAACACAATCTGTACCAGTTATATTTCTCCCTTCTATAATACTTAAAGCATTCCTGTAAGAATTTGAACTTACACAATTTCTGAAATTAATATCATTGCAAAAGGAGTTTGAATCTTCTGGCGTTTCAGAATATACAATAAACCCGTCCACAACATTGTTTAAAGCTTTTACTCTAAAAAGAGATATTCTGTTAGAACTAACAATCATAAAGGTATGAGAGGCTACTTCTTTGCAAGATCTATGCAACCTGTTTGCATCAAAAGTGATATTTTCAATATAAATATCACTCGAATTTTTAAAACTAATCATCCCGAAATTATTACCCACAACTGTGCTATCATTCATTCTAATAATAGCACCATTTCCAAATATTCGCAAATTCTTTATATTGTTCAAATATATTTGGCGATTAATAGTGTATTCTCCAGGTTCAAAATAAAGCGAAATATCAGATTGATCAGTTTTGAATATCTCCTCAATTCTGTCCACTAAACTAATTTCGGGACTTAGAAAATAGCTTTGTTCAGTTGAACTTGGAATTAATTGTATTCGGCACGAAATAAAAAGGATGACAAGTAAAAAACAAAATGCAAATATAAATTTACTCATTATGAAATTGATTGCTAAACGACAAAAGTACGCCATAAACCATACTTATAATAGGCGTTATAAAAGCATTATGGTTAGAAAAGTTAAATATGAATGTAGAAATCATTAGTCCTAAAATTAAAAACTGAATATGGCTATTCTTTTCATAATACAATGGAATAATAAGTAGAACATGTATTAACAAATAATATAAGCCTATGAAAAAACCAGCTTCTCCAAAAATCTTTAAATACATATTATGTATTCCTTGACCTACATCTTCGAAATGGTCAAAAGAGCCAAATCCATAACCAATTACTGGAGATCTTTCAATTTTTTTTACTCCAATCTCCCAAATTTCACTTCTATGTGTTGTTGTTTTTTCATTTATCTCAACTTCAGAAACTATACTCAGCACTTGATCAATTCTTTGTTTTTGACCTTCATCTAATGATTGGTACCAGGTAGCTGATTTGTATACTAATATAAACCCAATTGCAAGTGTTGTAAAAACTACAAACCTTCTTTGCTTAAAAACAGTTGAAAACCAAAATTGCTTTTTTAAAAAGAGAAATGTAAAAAAAACTATCGAAAGAATCAACGATACTAAAATTGCAGTTTTAGAGAATGACCGTATACTAATATAAATACTCAAAAAAAATAAAACTATTGCCACTATATTAAATCTTTTATTAAAAATTAGCAAAGTCATTGCAAAAACAAGTGAAACGTTGGCTACATATCCAGCCAAATTTGGATTTAAATAGAACCCTGTTAACCTAATGTTGTAGGAATGTGCAATGGTCATTAATGAATCAGATGCTTTCGTAAAATCCAGAGGTACAATGTTGAAGTAAGGGAAAAATGCCGTTAACAACATTGCCAACAAGCAAATTCTTCCAAACAGGGTTAGCAACAAGTCAAACTTCCTATGCATATGAAATATCAAGGATAATCTATAAAATATGTACACATTTATAATGGAATACCCAAACGTCCTTAAATTATAAACGAGTGGATATTTTTCATCATAAGAATAAATATGAAATGATATAATCGAAACAGTTAAATAAACAAAAATGAAACCCCAAAATACTTTAGTAAAATCTGAATTCGGTATGAAAAAACTATATCGACCTACTAAAAAAGCTATTAAAATTGATATTGGGACTATTATATAGAATAAATTCACAGCATAAAAGGAGGTAAAAAAACCACCTATATTAAAAAGAAGTATACAAAGATAGAATGTGAAAATAAATAATAACTGATTTAAAGCTTTAATATTTTTAGTCAAAACATTCATACTATTATAATGCTACTTAGATTGAAATAACTGATGTAATAATGGTCTTACATTACCTCCAATATTAAAAATATACATAACTAAAGCATATGCTACTAAATAAACAAAAACACCAAATGACAAATTGATAAATTCATTCAAAAAATTTAACTTACTACAAATGTTATAAGTAAGTAGAATCAAAACAGAAGAAACAAAAAGCAATAAGACATACTGAAGGAAAACACCCTTAAGTCTTATAAAGTTATATCTATTGTTAACAAAATAAATCAAATACAGAGACATAATTAAATACATAAAAACCATACTATATGCAAATCCAGGTAGTCCTAGATATGAAAGACCTAAATAGTTTAGTACTAATAATGATATGTTATTAACATAAGTGTATTTTGAGATTTGTTGCAAGCCGTTAAATGAAATAAATATCTGAAAAAGAAAAGATTCAAATACAGATAGAGGAATGGTAAATGAGAGATTTCCAAATACTTCAGATATGCTATTTAGGGTCGATAAATCAAACTTACCATGCCCATAAATCAAGTGCACTATTTTTTCACTGTATGCAAAAAAAATCAAATTCAATGGCACGGTTATGTATATAAGAAGTAACAAAACTGAAATTATATATTCATTTAATTCAGTTAATCTTTTTTCATGGAATAGTTGTGATATTTTAATAGAGAACGGAATTTTTATTTGAGACAATATTAAAAATGTTGGCATATTGTGCAAACCATAGCCGAAATTGAAACCTGTAAGAACACCACGTCCCATACCACTTATCAAATAGTTGTTAATTAAGCCCTTAAAATAAGCTAAAAATGACATCGCATTTGCATAAAGTAGATCTGTAGTAAATTCAACTTTTAACTTTTTAAAATTAACTGAAAACACCCATTCTTTTGATCTTAAAAATAAAACGTAATATATAAAAGCTCCTATAGATGACAAACTAGCTCCAATATATAATGCAGTTGTACCTAAATCATCAAAAAATATCAGACATAAAATTGTCAATAATGATGATATTAGAGTAACAAAAGTTGATATTCTGAAAAAATTCATACTGTTTAATATGTTCCCCATAAGAGTATTAATTGGGGTAAAAAACATATAAATCGCCAATATTTTAAGTAAATTTTTAGATTCTCTTATTTGATCAATGCTGTACTTTGAAAAGACTTCAATTAAGTTTAATGTAAATACCAAATACAGGAATGCTAACACAATTAAAATAATGGTGTAAATTAGAATCACATTATTGTAATACTTAGTAAAAGATTTGAATCCCAATTTGGTCTTTATAAATAGGCCTTTGGGAACTATATAGTAACTCTCTTGTGTGACAATAATACCACAGACAACTCCAATAAGTCCTGTAACTAAATAATATAAATCCAGATCAAGAGTAGTACCAATTTTTAACGATACTAAAAGTGTAGTAATAAAGCCAACAATTTTCGCAAGAAAATTATATACAACAGAATAGACGATTTCGCCTAGTTTATGTTTACTACCTTCGTACAACTAGAGAAATTTGTTTGTACATTAATATAAAAGGGATAGTAAAGAAAACAATGGAATAAAGGATTTTTAGAAAAAAACTATTGATGGCACCAAACTCATGTATGAACGACTTTTTCAATTTATAAATAGAGAATTGATAAAAGAACATACCTTTTATAAAGTAAATTGGGTAATATCTAAAATATTGTGAGAAATCTTTGTACAAATAATGAAATCGAAGGTAATACGAATACCAATTGACAAAATCAATTTTTGCTGATTTTTGCATAATACCATCAGAAGATGAATGATAAATTCTTAGAGGTATGTTAATACATCTAAACAAATAAAATTTCGAAATTGACATCCACATAATACTTTCTTCAACATACAAACCTTTAATTTTAACATTTGGCATAGGATGTTTTCTCATTATTGCAGTTCTCATCATCTGCCATTTTTCACCTTGTATTCTGTTCTTGAAATAAAATTCAGTAACACCACAATCCCAATCTTTATTTGGAAATCTATCTCCAACAATGTTACCACTTTCATCTTCTACTAAACACCAAATACCCGCATATTTTTCAGGCTCTGGAATTTTATAAAAAGTATCCAAAAACACTTCTAATGTTTCCGGTTTAAAAGTATCATCTGAATCCGCAATGATTATAAATTCTCCAAAAGCTTCAGATGCACCTTTGTTAATAGCATTGTGCTTTCCATTGTTCTCTTGGTAAAAATATCTAATCTGGAATTCACAAGTTGGTCTATTGTGTTCTACCCAAGACTTAGTATCATCAATTGATCCATCATCAATTATGAGCCATTCAAAATTTTTGAAAGTTTGGGACTTCAAACTTTCTAGCACCCTGTGTAAACAATATGATCTATTGAAGGTTGGGGTAAAAACCGTCACTAAAGGCGTTTTACTTCCCATGTTCATGAAAAGAAGGTTTTAAACTTTTTCGACAAATCAACAATAATCACTTTATAACCTGCCATCAATACTACCTTTATCAAGAACAGCCTTTACATCATAAACTACTGCATTTTCTTTCTTAATATCATCCAAATTCAGTTTCTTATACACTTCATGGGCTACTGCTAAAACCACAGCATCATATTTGTTTTCAGGTAATTCCTTGAATGAAGTGATCTGATATTCGTGCTCCACCTCTTGTGGATTGGCCCACGGGTCATACACATCCACTGAGGTATTGTATGAGGTAAGTTCGTTGATGATGTCTATTACTTTTGTATTTCGAATGTCAGGGCAGTTTTCTTTAAAAGTGATACCCAAAACAAGAATTTTTGCTGATTTTACTGGTATGTCTTTTTTGACCATCAACTTAATTACCTCTGCCGCCACATAACTTCCCATCGAATCATTGAGCCTTCTGCCTGCTAATATGATCTCTGGGTGATAGCCGACTTCCTGCGCTTTCTGAGCCAAATAATAAGGGTCAACTCCGATACAATGACCTCCCACTAATCCTGGTTTAAATGGAAGGAAGTTCCACTTGGTACTGGCAGCAGCCAATACTTCATGGGTATCAATGCCCATTTTGTTGAAAATTTTTGACAGTTCATTTACAAAGGCAATGTTGATATCCCTTTGCGAGTTTTCGATTACTTTGGCTGCCTCTGCTACTTTAATTGAACTGGCTTTGTAGGTGCCGACTGTGATCACAGATTTATATAATTGATCAATGGTTTCAGCCGATTCTTTTGTTGATCCACTAGTCACTTTCAATATCTTCGACACGGTATGTTCTTTGTCGCCCGGATTGATGCGCTCTGGACTGTACCCCACAAAAAAATCAATGTTCATTTTTAAGCCCGATGTCTTCTCCAAAATAGGCACGCATTCATCCTCTGTTACTCCAGGATAGACCGTAGATTCATACACTACAATGTCACCCTTCTTCATAACCTTACCAACAGATTCACTCGCCTTGATCAAGGGTGTTAATACAGGTCTGTTGTTTTTATCAGTGGGCGTAGGCACCGTAACAATAAAAACGTTGGACAAGGCCAACTCTGACAATTCAGATGTAACGTATAAGCCATTTCCAGATGGGTCTTTTTCTTTGGCCAATACGGATTGTAAAACTTCATCTTCCACTTCAAGAGTACTGTCAGTACCTGCGCGCAATTCATTAATTCTTTGATCATTTATATCAAATCCTACAACTTGATATTTTTTACCAAACTCTACAGCTAGCGGAAGCCCTACATAACCCAAACCAATGACTGCAATTTTGTGTTGCATAATAAAATTAATTTTTAAATTCTTTTTGATACCAATTATATGATTTTTCTAATCCTTCCTTAATCTTGACAGCAGCCGTGTATCCCAACAATTGACGTGCCTTTGTAATATCAGCCAAACTATGGGCAATATCTCCTGCCCGGTTCGGGCCATATACAGCAGGGATATTGGTGTTGGTAATTGTATTTATATTTTTCCACAACTCATTTAAACTTGTCCGCTCGCCACAGGCCACATTGTATACCTGATTGATGGCTTGTTTGTCTTCAATAAATAAGGCTAACAGATTAGCCTCTACCGCATTCACTACGTAGGTAAAATCCCTGCTGTGTTCTCCATCTCCATTGATAACCGGACTTTCATTCTCTAAGGCGGCCTTAAAAAATAAAGGTATTACGGCTGCATAAGCCCCATTCGGATCTTGTTTTGGACCAAAGACATTAAAATACCTGAGTCCTATATACTCCAGCCCGTAGACCCGGGCATACACAGCTGCGTACAGTTCATTTACCAATTTAGTCACTGCATAGGGAGAAAGTGGATTACCTATGTTGTCTTCCACTTTGGGCAAGCCCTCACTATCGCCATAAGTGGATGAAGAAGCTGCAAAAACAACTCTTTTTATGCCTAATTCGTGGGCCGTATTTAATATATTTAAAGTGCCATTGATGTTAACAGCATTGGTGGTGAGTGGATCCTTCACCGACCTGGGCACAGAACCCAGCGCAGCCTGGTGGCTTACTAGATGAATGTCTTTCATTGCTGTCCGACAGGCTTCAATGTCCCGAATATCTCCCTGTACAAATTCAAATTTGGGATCCAACTTTAGATCGTCCAGATTTTTTAAAAAGCCGGTAGCCAGATTGTCAAAGACCCTAACCTTGGCCACCCTTTCATCTTGTAACAGAGCTGCTGCCAGATTACTGCCTATAAACCCGGCACCTCCTGTTATCAAAATATTTTTACGCATTTCCAATATGATTTCAATTTACAGATTCTGCCATTATCCCTCTATACCATTTTCTTGAAACAATGAATCCACCACCAAATAAGAATGATAATATTAAGCCTTTTAGCATATTAATAACTATTGATGGTGACACCGATTCTAATGGTGATATTGATTCATCCAACTTTAAAAATAATGGTTTTGAATCCTTAAGATTTATATCTGATAATTCATAGCTTTTCAATACTTCAGCATACGCAAGCGTTAGTGCTTGTATTTCTTTCTCTAGAGCCATTTTTCTTACACCAGGCGTTGCCATGACTAAGCCTAAAGTCCTATCTTGAATATTCGCAAGTTGATATGTTTTATTTACTAATAAATTTTGAAGGGAATCTGCCTTTTGTTTTAGCACTATTGTAGTTTTGACAGAGTTCTCCAAAATATCTTCTTCAAAAAATTTTCTTAAAAATTCATAACTCGTATTTTGTAAGTGAATTGAAAGTATTTCATTATCACTATTAGTTTTATATGAAAATACACCAGTTTCATTATCCAATGTAAAATTAATCATGTAGTCAACTGCTTCTTTACCTCCGGTTACTTTGTTAATTAATCTAACAAACGCTGTTTTTTCAAGACTATCAAATTCTGAATATTGGGAATGCTTAAATTTAAATTTTGCAAAAGCAGGTTCGCTTTCAGCCCACTCTTCATCCAACTTATAAATATCAATAATATGATTTGAAGTAAAGTCATTATTATACTTAGAAAACAATACTCTCTCAAGAATTGCCTTAGATTTTGCTACTTCGACAATTTTATATGGATTAGATTTACCTGTATTCCTTATTCCAAATTGGCCTAACAATCCACCAAGACCACCAACTGATGTAGAATTACCTTCAACTAAAAATTTAACCTCTGCAAAATATGCAGGCTTAGTTTTATAAAAATCATATATGTAATAAGAAATTAAAGGAATTGAAGCGAATACTATAATCAAATAATTTTTTACTACTTCATGAAAATAATCTTTTAAAGTAAGAATGATTTCTTTTATTGTTAACACATTTATTTGAGGAACATTCCTTTGATCTTCCATGTATAATTTTTTATTGGTTATATCAAATCCAACCTATGTTTAAAATACTCCTTTTTGGTCTGTAAGTATTTTAGATTGTCTTCTGTAGGACTAATTTCCAACGGAATTCTTTCTATCACTTCAATTCCACTGCCTTCAAAAGCTTTTAACTTATCGGGGTTGTTGGTCATTAATTTAATTTTTTCAATACCCAGCTCTTTTAAGATGGCTATGGCACAGTCATACTTTCTGGCATCTATTTCAAGTCCTAATACACGGTTTGCTTCAACGGTATCTAAACCTCTTTCTTGCGCCTTATAGGCATGCAGTTTATTGATAATGCCAATACCTCTTCCTTCCTGCCTTAGATAAATCAATATGCCTCCCTCAGCTCCTATTTTTTCCATCGAAAGGTGCAATTGTTCTCCGCATTCACACTTCAATGATCCAAACAAATCTCCTGTCATACACTCAGAATGCAACCTCACGTTTACAGGATGCTGGAGTGGGGTGTCAGGATTATATAACACTATGATGGGCATCTGCTCATCTGGCACCTGCGCATAAGCCCGCATTCTAAATATCCCATATTTTGTAGGGAGATTGGCTTCTCCTTGTAAATACATCGTTTTACTCATTTCATCTAAATTCAATCGAATGGGTGTTTTTCTATTGGTAATGCACAAAAGGGGTGAAAATCACCTTCAATACCTACAGCTTTCGAATTCCTTATGTCATATACCAATTCAAGTGCTTTTCGTGTATCTGAGATTCCATAACCCCTACCCTCTAATATCTGAGCGTAGCTTTGGGTGTGGAGCTCTGTAAAACCATCTGAAAATTCAATTTCTTCACCCTCTATTTTTATTGACCTGAACGTCCGTTTACCTGCTTGTTTGGCTTCTTCCGGCAAAGTGTGTTCGTTGATACTCAAAAACCATTTGACCCTTGCCTTTTCAAAAACAATGAGGCCCCCTGCCCTGTCATGAGTGTGTACGTGAACAATATTTTCTTTTACATCACCAAATATCCAGGTTAACATATCAAAAAAATGAACTCCAATATTGGTAGCAATACCGCCCGATTTATGAATGTCTCCCTTCCAGCTGGTGTAATACCAACTTCCTCTTGAGGTGATATAGGTGAGATCAAATTCAAATACTTTATCAGGGGGTGCCTCTTCTACCTTTTTCTTTAGCGCAATGATACCAGGGTGTAATCGCAATTGAAGGATGGTATATACCTTTTTACCCGATTCAATTTCCATTTCTTCCAGTGCATCAAGGTTCCAGGGATTTAATACAAGTGGCTTTTCACAAATTATATCAGCACCATATCTCAGCCCAAATCTGCAATGGGCATCATGGAGGTAATTGGGGCTACAAACAGCAAAATAGTCAATTGCATTACCACCTTTTTTCAATTTTTCCACATGCCTGTCGAATCTTTCAAATTCTGTAAAAAAGGAAGCCTCCGGAAAATAGCTATCAATTATACCAACAGAGTCATGTCTGTCAATAGCCGCCATCAATTGGCTGCCGGTGTCCTTCATCGCCTTCATATGTCTGGGAGCGATAAACCCTCCTGCCCCTATTAATGCAAATTTTTTCATTTTTAATACCTATTGTATGGTTGCAATAAAATGTCTACAATTTGTCCACAAGCATTTCCGGTTCCATATAAATGATCTTTCCATTGAACACTTTCACTTTGTAGTATATGTTGCATTGCGCCAAGATCTTCAAAGACCAATACATTTCCACCTCCATTCAAGGTTTCAATCCATTCTGTTTCTTTCCTGATAGTTATGCATTTTTTCTTTAACCAATAGGCTTCCTTCTGCATTCCGCCGCTATCAGTAATTAAGGCATCTGCATAGTAAATATAACCAAGATTTTCGAAATAGGGTTGTGGATCAATGAAAAGAATATTAGAAAAATCAGCTAAACTGATCCCAAATTTTGCTGCATTGCTTCTGGTACGCGGATGAATCGAAAATACAATCTTTTGTGACAGGCTATTCAGACTTTGCAATAATGTCAACAACCTCTCATTTTGGTCAACATTATAAGGTCTGTGCAATGTTACATAAACATATCTTTCTTCAACAGCGGGCTTAATAAATAAGGCATTTTGTTGAACAAATTCTACCATGTCTTTCATCACATCGCCAATCAGGTAAACTCCTTTCGTAATTCCTTCTTTCTCAAGGTTACCTACAGCCTGATCTCCGGGTGTAAATAACCAAGTGGAAATATGATCTGTAAGTACTCTGTTGATTTCTTCCGGCATTTCTCTGTTGTAGCTCCTTAATCCTGCTTCAATGTGAGCTACCGGTATATTCATTTTGGCTGCAACAAGCGCCCCTGCCAGGGTTGAATTGGTGTCACCATAAACCAATACTACATCGGGTTTTTCATCATTAACAATGCCCTCAATATCCATCATCATCTTACCCGTTTGAAAACCGTGATGACCTCCTCCATTGGCAAGCATATAATCCGGTTGCTTCATCCCCAGTTGGTCAAAAAACACTTTGCTCATGTTTTCATCAAAGTGCTGGCCGGTATGAATTGTTTTAAGATCGAGCTTTCCTTCACAAGCTTTTTCAAATGGAAAATGTTTGATAAACTGAGGTCTTGCCCCTATTATTGCTAAAATTTTTATTTGACTCATTCTGCCATTGCTATAGTAAATACAGATATTTTTTGAACGCCCGCAGTTTGAATAGCTACAATGCAAGCTTCAAGGGTAGCACCTGTGGTTGCAACATCATCCACTAAAAGCAAATGATTGGGTTGATGCAGACCCTCTCTTTTCCAAATAAAGCTGTCCTTAATGTTTTCTAATCTTTCTAGTCTACCCTTTTTAGTTTGGGTTGTCGTTGTTTTGATTTTCACCAGCTGATCTTTTAAAAGTGGTACATTGATGTCCTCTGCCAATTTCTCAGCTATCACCTCACTTTGATTATAGCCACGCTGTTGTTGCTTAACTGCATGCATTGGAACAGCAATCACAGCATCCACACCTTTGGTAAATCCAGATTCTAGCATTCGCTCTGCTGCCATTTGTCCCAGATTGCTCCCAATTTGGTGCATTCCTCTGTATTTTAGATTGTGCAACATTTGCTGCACTATACCTCCTTCACTGAAATGCATCAAAGCAGCAGCCCTTTCTACTTTGACCCTGCCGTAAAAATGCTGCATCAATCCATTGTCTGCAACCTGAAAATGGTTTGTAAATGGAAAAGATGAATGACACTTTATACAAAAAACAGTTTCCTTTCCTGCCTTTTGCTCTTCAAGACAGCACAAACAGAGCTGTGGGTATAACAAATCATACCACCCTTTAGCCGCCTGCCATATCTGCTTGATCAATCAAAAAATGATTTAACCTCGTGGATAATATACTCCTGTGTTGCTTTATCCATTTCAGTGTGAATGGGCAGGGAGACTACCTCCCCACAAAGTCTTTCGGTCTCCGGCTGACTAAAGCCTGATTCCACATAGTGGGCATATGCTTTTTGTTTATAAAGGGGAATGGGATAGTAGATCATTGTTGGAATTCCTTTCTCTTTTAGATATTCCATAAACGCTTCTCTTTTTCCACCGGATACTTGCAGTGTATACTGATGAAATACGTGATTACTATAAGACACCCTTGATGGTGTTTTCAATCCTTCTATTTGGGCAAATGCAGCATCATATTGGTCTGCAACAGCCCGCCTGCGTGCCGCAAAATCGTCAAGATACTTTAGTTTCACATTTAATATTGCCGCCTGTATGGTGTCGAGCCTGGAATTACACCCAATAACTTCGTGATGGTATTTTTTAGCCTGCCCGTGATTGGCCATCATGTATATTTTATGGGCCAATGTTTCATCTTTGGTAAAAACGGCCCCACCATCACCATAACACCCCAGGTTTTTTGACGGAAAAAAAGAGGTACAACCTATGTGGCCAATGGTTCCCACTTTACTGGTGTTACCGCCTTTGTGATAATAGTCTGCACCTATTGCCTGGGCATTGTCTTCCACAACAAATAAGCCTCTTTCATTGGCCAACTCCATGATTTCATCCATTTGAGATGCTTGACCAAAAAGGTGAACAGGAACAATTACCCTGGTTCTATCTGTAATAGAAGCTTCGTACTGAGCTCTACCGGTATTATAAGATGCTGGATCAACATCTACCATTACTGGTTTTAGCTTTAACAAAGCGATCACTTCTGCAGTAGCAGCATAAGTAAATGACGGTAAAAGAACTTCGTCACCATCTTTTAATTCCAAAGCCATCAATGCAATTTGTAAGGCATCTGTTCCATTGGCACAGGGTATTACAAAACAGCCCCCCATGTAGGAAGAGAGTCGATCAGAAAAATCTTTTACCTGTGGCCCATTGATAAAAATGCAGGCATCCAGCACTTCCTGGATCGCTTGGTCCATTTCTGGTTTTAAACGATTGTACTGGCCTTTTAGGTCAACCATTTGTATTGTGGAACTCATATTTTTTCTACTGTATTGTTTTCTATCTTGTACCATTCACCTGATTCCGGACATTGTGCCTTCCCTGACTCGTCAAAAGTCAGTCGATGACCAAATTCACTCATCCATCCCATTTGTCTAGCAGGATTTCCTACCACCAGTGC
Organism: Saprospiraceae bacterium; assembly: GCA_017987975.1. Lineage (GTDB taxonomy): Bacteria > Bacteroidota > Bacteroidia > Chitinophagales > Saprospiraceae > JADKBO01. Next base: position 9,200 of record JAGNSQ010000005.1, on the reverse strand, counting down.
ATAGTCCGGTACATACTTAGTCACTACAGCACCGGCCCCTATAAAACAATATTTTCCCAAATCGTGACCACACACGATGGTTGCATTGGCTCCTACTGAGGCTCCTTTACCTATATGCGTTTTGGCGTATTGCCCCCTTCGGTTGACGGCACTCCTGGGGTTCAATACATTGGTAAATACAGCACTTGGACCTAAAAATACATCATCATCACATTCCACCCCTGTGTAAAGCGAAACATTGTTTTGAATTTTAACATTGTTGCCCAGGCTTACCCCATCTGCAATAAAAACATTTTGTCCAATGTTGCAGTTTTCTCCCAATATAGCTCCTGGCATCAGGTGACTGTAATGCCAAACCTTGGTGCCTTCTCCCAACTGGCAACCTTCTTCCACAATGGCGGTTGGATGAATATAGATCATTTTTAATATATATGTTTATTTAATTACACCAATGACACTCCACATCCTTCCGGTCTTACCCTTATCTCTTCTGTGCGAAAAAAATCTGTGGGCATCATCAAAAGTGCAATAGGGACTTGTTTCAATGTTTGAATTGCTGAGTCCCGCAGTTAAAAGTTGCGCATTGTTGGCTGCCTTTAAATCCACAAACCCTTTTCCTGATACTGCATCCCTATTGGAAATATATTTTGTCTCAAATTTTTCCAGTACCTCGGGGCCAACCTCAAAGTGACACTGATCTATACAAGCACCAATGTAGGCCTTCATATTAGCTGAAATACTGCCAAAATGTTGTTCCATCAACTTCACTGTTTTTGAAACTATCATCAGCACTGTACCCTTCCATCCGGCATGTATAGCTGCACACGCTTCATTGACAGGATCGTATATTAGTATAGGAACACAGTCTGCCGTACTGACCGCCAATAATAAATTTGGCTCCTGTGTTACCATAGCATCATAACCTTCAAAATTTCCCGACTGGCTTGCTATCAGAATGTGATCCCCGTGAACCTGGTGACTTCGTACCACCTGTTCTACTTTAAAACCAAGACTTTCACAAAACAATTTCTTATTTTCTGCTACCTTTAACAAATCGTCTGCTGTACTGCTTCCCAGATTGAGGGTATCAAAAGGGGATTCACTTACACCTCCAATCCTGGTACTTTGTCCAGCAACCACTTGGTTATATCCATCAAAAATAGAGGGACGGATTGTATCTGGTTGCTTTTTCATCAGGGCTTTGTCAAGTAGTTTAATGTGGCTTCAAAAAGCGCACGCTCTGATTCTGTTTCAACGTCACTATTGTGAAATAGAACTTGAAACCGCCCCTGGTGCTTTTTCGCAATGTCGATGATGTCTGTATATGCCGAAAAGGTCTTTTCAACGTCCTTCACATAATCCTTTTTTTTCATCAGAATCAGTGGCCATTCTACTACCTCTGTCATCCTCCTTTCTGAAATTGAAAACAAAGAATAGGGTGTGCAGCACCCCGACGCAAAACCCAATCCTTCAGTAAATTGTACGGAGCTATCTATTTTAAAACCCAGATCATCATACATTTTCCAGGTGTCATCTGCCTTGTATCTCAGGTAATGCTGTCTCACTATGGTTACTTCTTCGCCAATGGCTTTTTCTAAAACTGACTTTTCTGAGGCCATTGTTCCTGGTGTGTATGCCGTCTCAAAACTGGGATGTAAACCAATGTTTATTGTACGTTGTTTGAGTTCTTTTACCAAGGTTTGCATTCCGGGCTCCTCCATCCAATAATCAGCATGGTCGTACCTGGTGTTGGTTTTACCCGTCATAAAATAAAAAACAGAACGAAGATTATGTTGCTGCAATGCTCCTAGCATGTAATCAAATGAAAAATAAGGATCCTGGATAGCATTAGACTTCGAATTTTTATAAGCAAGTATCTCTTTTTTCCACTTCGAAAAATTCAGGCCAGAGTGGTAAAGGGCACCTCCCAGGTTTCTAACACTTTTAAATTTTTGCACCGAGTCAATATCACAACTAAAAGTAGCTTCATATGGACCCCTATTTGCTGAAATGCCAATTGATCTGAAAACATTTTCCAGCAAAAAAACATATTCGTTGATTACGGGTCTGTGATACAGCTCCCATCGTTGAATAATTGAGCTACCATAACTGTATCTTCCCAATGCGTCATTCTCTTTTGTATGACTCTCCCATTGGGTTAATAGAAAAAAAGTGCTGGCAATCAAATCAGGCCCACAATAATATTTGTGACCCTCCAATTTAATTTCATCGTTTCCAAATAAGGATGTAAATCTTTCTTGCAATCCCGGCCAGCTAAAATCAACTCTTTTTTGCGGGAGGTTGGACGCAACATATAAATTAGCCTTTTCTCCGGTAAAAAATGAATTGTTGATCTCTAAGCTCCCATTGGGACCGGCAAAAATATAATTGGTAACGGGCTTTCTTTCGATTATATAGTTACTAATGCCTAAATTTTGTTTTAACAAAACATGCATCACATAAGCCACTTCTCTGTCAAAATACCCGGGAATGGTAATGTGCAAATAAGGTTGACTCACCGGGCGGTGTATTGTTTTTCGTAGTAAGTCTGATAACTGCCCGAAGTTACATGCTGCAACCATTCTTTGTTGTTGAGGTACCAATCAATGGTTGCTTCCAAACCCTTATCAAGGGTATATGCTGGTGTCCAGCCCAAATTATTTTTTATTTTGGTTGCATCAATGGCATACCTCAAATCATGACCGGCCCTATCTTTAACAAAACTGATTAGCTTTCTGTTTTCCCCCTCTGGCCGACCTAATTTTTTGTCCATCAAATCACATAGTTTTTCCACAAGGGCCAGATTGGATATTTCATTATGACCTCCAATATTATACGTTTCTCCATTGATTCCCTTGTGAAAAACCACGTCAATTGCTCTTGCATGATCTTCTACGTGCAACCAGTCTCTTACATTTTCACCCTTTCCATAAATAGGCAAAGCTTTGCCTTGCAAAATATTATTGATGATAAGGGGAATCAGTTTTTCAGGAAAATGGTTGGGCCCGTAGTTGTTGGAGCAGTTGCTCAATACGCAGGGCATGCCATAAGTGTGGTAAAATGCCCTTACCAGATGGTCGCTTCCTGCCTTACTAGCACTATAGGGACTACGGGGGTCATACGCCGTTACTTCGGTGAAAAAACCTTCTCCCATTGGTAAGGAACCAAAAACTTCGTCCGTTGAAACGTGATAAAACCTCTTATCGTTCATATCATTTCCCCAATATTGTTTGGCAGCCTGGAGCATGGTGGCCGTTCCCAACAAGTTGGTTTTTACAAAAATCAAGGGATCTACAATGGATCTATCAACGTGTGATTCGGCAGCCAAATGAATGATGCCATTGATTTTATACTCATTGAGTGTTTGAAGCACTTTCTCAAGGTCTGTTATATCACCCTTTACAAATTGGTAGTTTTCTTTTCCTTCTATATCATTCAGATTTTCAAGATTGCCTGCGTAAGTCAAAGCATCAAAATTGACAATCTTGTATTGAGGATAATCCAGTACCAATTTTCGAACTACGTGGGATCCAATAAAACCGGCTCCACCTGTTACCAGGATATTTTTTCGCATGTCAGACATTTTTAAAAATTTTGCTATTTATTGAAAAAACAAAGTTGAGCATCAAATAAGACACTAGAAATGATTGATCGTTTATCTTCCAATGCTTTCGTAATGGAAGCCTAGTTTTTCCATTTCCTGAACCGAATACACATTTCGTCCATCAAACACTGCAGCGTGTTTCAATTTAGATTTGATAAGGTCAAAATCCGGCATCCTGAATACACTCCACTCTGTTATTACCGCCAAAGCGTCGGCTCCGTCAAGGGCAGCATACATATCTTCGCAATATTGAACCTCGGTGCTAACCTGCGTCCTAAAATTATCCATTGCTTCGGGATCATAGGCTTTGACCTGAGCTCCTTCTTCCTGCAATTGTCGAATTAATGTAATGGCCGGAGCCTCTCTGATATCATCTGTTTCGGGTTTAAACGCAAGGCCCCAAATAGCAATAGTTTTTCCTTTTACTTCTCCCTTGAAGTAACGATAAATCTTGTCAAACAATACTTCTTTTTGTTTTTCATTGACGGTCATCACAGCATCAAGAATCCTAAATTTATAATCCGCATCGCCTGCTGCTTTTGATAAAGCCAGCACATCTTTGGGAAAACAACTTCCACCATAGCCTACTCCGGGAAATAGAAATCTTTTTCCAATTCTGGTATCTGAACCCATACCCTTTCTCACATGGTCTACATCAGCACCCAACCGTTCACACAAATTGGCAATTTCATTCATAAACGATATTCTTGTTGCCAGATATGCATTGGCTGCATATTTGGTCAACTCAGCACTTCTGATGTCCATAACGATTATGGGATTTCCTTGTCTCACAAAGGGTTCATACAAACGCAGCATGGTTTCTTCTGCCTTCTTAGTATTGACACCAATCACCACTCTGTCTGGTTTCAAAAAATCATCTACAGCTACGCCCTCTCTCAAAAATTCAGGGTTGGATACTACATCAAATAAATCAGTTGACAACTTCTCAGCCAAAATGGCCTGCACTTTTTCAGCTGTGCCAACCGGAACTGTACTTTTATCAACAATTACTTTATAGTCTTCTATCATACCACTTAGGTCTGCCGCCACTTGTAAGATATATTTGAGGTCAGCCGAACCATCTTCTCCCGGAGGGGTTGGCAAGGCTAAAAATATTATTTTGGCCTGCTTTATCCCTTCTTTCAAATTGGTTGTAAAACTCAATCTACCCGCCTTTGTGTTTCGATCAAACAAGGTCTCCAGACCTGGTTCATATATCGGAACTTCTCCGCTTTGCATCCTTTTTACTTTGTTGGCATCTATGTCAATGCACACTACATGATTACCGGTTTCGGCAAAACAAGTTCCTGTTACCAAACCCACATAACCGGTACCTACTACGGCTATATTCATATCTTTTTTTGTTTAATTTTTTAAATGGCTTCGCCGTCCCTAAGTCGCACTACCTAGAGGGAAAATAAATTCTAATCTATTGCAATTCAGGCCGTTAAAACTTTGGCTGAACTTGTTTTTAATAACATATCGGTATCTATACAGAGTTGAAGTGTAATGCCTACACTTTCTAACTCAACGATAAAACTTTTTTTGCCATTCTGTCTGATCAACCTGCCTTTTAAACCCGCCAGATTGCCCTTACGTATAGCGACCTTATCTCCCGGAATCAGATTTGAACCGCAATTTTCAATTCCTACCTCCAGACCTTCAATTCTTTTTAAAACATTGATTTCATCTTCTTTGATGATGGAAGGCTGCCCTCTCTCAGATATAATCTTAACCACTCTTTCTGTCTCCAATACAGAAATGCATTGATTGCGCTTAATTTTTACAAACAAATAACACCCAATCATAGGAACCTGGTAGGTCTTTAATTTTCTGAGGTATCTTTTGGTCTTACTCACCAAAGGCAGGTAGACCTCTATGTTTTTTTTGCGCAATTGGTTCGCTACCAGCTTTTCACTTCTGAAGGAGGTGTAGACTGCATACCAGCTGAATGCATCTTTATCCGGACAATCTCTTATTATGGACATTGTATTTCTCATCAAGCGTCTCTTTCCCAGATTAACAATGCATTTTGATCTCCTATTACTTCATCTGCAAAAACGGGGTCGGCACCACTATAAACTACATATCGGATCTTTCTGGATATTAACTTTTCAGCTTTTTCAATAAGGGTAATCAGATATTCAATATTTACCTCACCAACAAAAACCAGGTCGATAATTTTACTATCTACCCCTCTTGCCAATGCGCCGGTAATAAAAACCTGCTCCACATTGCCCAGTCTTTCTATGATGTTTTCTATAATCTGGTCTATACCCAGCTGCTTCCGCAAAATGTTGTGCACCTCAGTATAAAGGGGATGTTGGGTATTGGCCTGAAAATATTTCCGATTTCCCGAAGTGTAAGAACTGAGCATGCCAGCTTCTTCAAATCGATTGAGTTCAACCCTGATGGCATTGGATGATTCACCAAATTCTGATTCCAAACTGCGCAGGTAAGACTTGTTATTGCTGTTTAGGAAAAACTTAAGCAACAACTTGATTCTCGTTTTGGATGAAATCAGTGCCTCTATCATTGTTTGAGTAAAATAATTACTCAAAAATAAGTAATTTTTATTGGAATGTGGTTAAAAAATCTGAAAAAACATGTTAATTAATCAACACTTCTTATCAATAGGATAAGCGAAAGGATCGCCGTAGCTTGCGCAATGCTGTCTTTCAGCACATCGCCCCAATTGATGTCTTTTTCTTCTTTTTTCTCCTCTTCAGTTTTTTTCTTTTTATAAGGTACATTGATGGTAGATCCTTCTTTGACCTCAGGGAACTTTTTGTAAAAAATTCTATTTCTTACCTTTTCAACCCTGCCATTTTTGTGTTCCACGGTAATACGATTTATATCGCCGTTTTCATCAATTCCTCCTGCATAATTGTTGATATAGTACAACGCATCTTTGCCCTCTTCAAATGCAATGTTGATCTTTCCGTTTTCCAACAGTCGACTGCCATACAACTCATCGTAGTTGGTGGCTCCAACTATGGAAACGATATTGTCTTGCTTGGGTATGGTAATCACATCGTCAGCTCTTAGGATAATGTTTTGAGAACTATTGTCCTTTTCCATTGCCATTTTTAGGTTGACCACTACATTGCCGGTGTTGCCATCTAATCTAAACAAGCTGGCTCCTTCAATATAGGCCTCATTGGTCAGTCCTCCCGCCATTTCAATCAGATCGGTCAGTCGCATGTTTTCTTTTAGCAATGAATAGATACCAGGATACACTACTTCTCCTTCTATGATCACATTGCGCAAAGGTTCAAATTCTGGTGCATATCGGATGTACACCTGATCAAAGGGCAACAACATATAATCCTTAACCGAATTGAGAGAAAGATCATTCTTCAAATCAATTCTTTTGGCAAGGGTTGTGGTTCTTCTCTCGTTGCCAAAATCTAATCTGAATACATCTATTCTATTGGGTGATGCCTCTTGTTTAAGGCCTCCACTCAACAAAATGGCGTCTTTAAGGGTCAGGGTTGGGTTGTACACAAATTCACCTGGCCTTCTAACCGCTCCTCCCACTTTTATGAATGCTTTATCAGCAAATTCAGCTGTTTTATATACAAATATACTATCATAGGGACTCAGCTCAATATCGGTGCTGAGATCACTTTTAGTAATCAGTCCATTCAGATCAATATAGTAATATTCCTGGGTCAGTTCATCTCCTCTTTTGCGGAATAAATAGGCAAACTCTGCAGCATCTTCTCTAATGCCACCAGCCAAAAACAAAGCATCGCTTACTTTCATATTGCCTCTCTCACCTAGGGCAAACTTGACAGGGTTTCTGACTGCTCCATCAACTATTACCTTATAACTCTCGGCAAAGTCCGACAGCGCCCTTACCGTAAGTACATCTCCTTTTTTCAACTCCAGGTTGGCAGGACTCGCCGGATTGTTAATCGCTTCTTTGAGGTTCACAATTTCATAACGAACTGTTTTCTGGTCTTCATTGAATCTTCTAAGGTAAGCAGTCTCCTGGATGGCATTCTCTCTGATCACCGATCGTTGAATGAGGTCATAGATTTTCATACCTGGTACAAATGCATATTCACCGGTATCTCTTACGGCCCCATAAACTGAAACTTTATTTTCAAAGCCCTTCTCTATTTCTCCAACCCTTACTTCGTCACCGTGCTTAAGTACAAAGTCTTTTTTTTGCAATTCAAGTTCACTCAGATCTACATTTAGTATTACTTCTGCATCGTTTTCATAACGTTTGACCTGTACATTTCTTTTTAAAGCCCCGGCTTTGATGCCCCCTGCATATTTTAGTAAATGATTGAGGTTTTCTTCCGGCAATAATTCATATTGCAAAGGGCGATTTATGCCTCCTTTAATGGAAATTAACTTTTGAGCAACAGGCACCTGGATGTAATCATTGTCTTGTAAATAAAACTCCTGAGACACCACCGGATTGTTTAAAAACTGATAAACATCAATGTTTTTAGGCGCTTTTCCTGGTCTTAACAACTTTATTTGCCTAACACTACCCAGATCACCCGGACCTCCAGCAGCAACCAGGGCATTAAAAGCAGTATTGACAGCCGAAACATTAAAACTTCCATTGTTGAATACCTCTCCAAAAATATTAACATTGATGGTTCTGGCTGTAGTTACCGACAGTTTAAAGTTGTCAGGTGAGAATAAGTAGTAGTTTCGGAAGTTGCGCTTCAACATTTTTTCTGCCTCATCAATGGTCAAGCCAGCTACGAAGTAACGCGGCAACCGATCCGGTTGGATATAACCCTCTCTAGATACTTCCAACGATATATTGGCCTGAGATACATCAAATATAGAAATTGCTAAAACATCTCCCGCCCCTAATACATAGGATCTGGGAGGCTTGGTTTCATCCGCTGTTCGATATAGTTTTAAACTGTTGTCGCGAAACAATTGCTGCCCATACGTTTTTGCCTCCGGCAGTTTTTCCTTCTGTTTTTCCTGTAAATTTTCTGATACTGCTTCTTCCAGACTTGCTCCCCGCTCAACGGCTTTTTTAATGTCACTGCCTGATTTATTCAACATCTTGGCATCTTCTGCCGCTTTATCTTTGATCGTGTCCGTCTTTAATTCATCTTCAATTGTTTTGGGTGTTTTCTGTTTTTCACCTTCCAACTTCTGCTTTTCTTCTTTTTTATTCTCTTTTTCCAGCTTATCAAGCGCATCTTTCACCTCTTTTTCAATTCGAAGCAGCTCTTGGGTGTTATTGGGGTCAATATTGTCAAGATTTATTCCCCTTCTCAACATTTCCGCCCTAAACTGAGCCTCAGGAATGCCCCTTCGGGCCAACTCCTCCCGGGCTGCCGATTCGCTGACTACTTGAGCGTTAATATATAATGAGCTGAATATCAGCAATATTGCAGCAACTATTTTCATTTTTAAGCCTTGACGTTTCATTCAAATGATTTATAATTCAAATTCGGTGCCAACCATCGTTCGATTTCCTCGATCGGCCAACCTTTTGAGGCTGCCAAATGTGTTACCTGATCCTTTCCAATAGCCCCTAAACCAAAATATTTTGACTCCGGGTGACCAAAATAAAAGCCACTGACACTTGAAACCGGATACATGGCCT
>JAGNSQ010000188.1 GCA_017987975.1 Saprospiraceae bacterium | reverse complement strand
TGTTCGACATCTGAGATGAGCGCTAAATCTGGAACAGGCATGGTCATTGATCTTGACAAAGTGCCTACCCGCCAGGCCAATATGCAGGCATTTGAGATCTTACTTTCTGAGTCACAGGAACGAATGTTGATCGTTTGCAAAAAAGGGGAAGAACAAAAGTTAATGGCCGTATTTGATAAATGGGATTTGGAATGTGCCGAAATTGGGCATGTGACCGATACCGGCATGCTCGAATTTTTCCAAAATGGAGAAAGAATTGCCCATGTACCTTCCGAACCCCTGGTGCTGGGTGGTGGAGCTCCGGTATATGACAGATCCTATACCCGTCCGGGCTACATAGATCAATTAAAAGATTACAATTCAAGTAATACCACGGAGCCAGAGAACCTGATTGAAACATTGAAGCAACTGGTCCAACTTCCGAACTTATTGAGTAAGCGTTGGATATACGAGCAATATGACAGCATGGTAAGAACCAATACGGCCACTACCAATACGGCATCCGATGCTTCAGTGATTCGTATCAAAGAAAACGGCAAGGCCATTGCTGCTACTGTAGATTGTAATTCAAGTTACGTTTATGCCGATCCGGAAAAAGGTGCCATGATTGCCGTAGCTGAGGCAGCCAGAAATCTGGTTTGCACAGGAGCTGAGCCATTGGCGGTGACCAATAACCTGAATTTTGGTAATCCATATAATGAAGAAGTTTACTGGCAATTTGTCCACGCCGTTAAAGGCATGGGAAATGCTTGCCGAAAGTTCAATACCCCAGTTACAGGCGGGAATGTGAGTTTTTACAATCAATCGGTAATCAATGACAGAGTGGAGCCCATCAACCCTACCCCCACCATTGGTATGATCGGTTTGATCCACAACATGGAACATTTTACCAGTTTGTCATTTCAAAATGAAGGAGATGCCATCATCGTTATTGGTACGTTAAGAGATGACATTAATCAAAGTGAATACCTCAAAAATATTTTAGGGATCAGGGATAGCAAGTGTCCTTATTTCGATCTTGAAGAGGAATTTGCGCTTCAGCAATTGGTCCGACAAATCATTCGTACCACTAAAGTTCAATCTGTACACGATATAGCGGAAGGGGGCTTATTTATGAACCTGTTGGAAAGTTGTTTCGAGCACAATAAAGGTTTTGAAATCAATAATCCGGGAAAGGTAAGAAATGACATATTTTTGCTGGGTGAATCTCAAAGCCGGGTCGTGGTGAGCATCGCCCAGGAATTTAAGAATAGTTTAACTGACTTATTGGGACAAAATAATATAAATTTTGTTGAAGTGGGAAGAGTTACCGGAAGTAAAATCCGATTTGAGGACCTCGAAATGGGCAACATTTCAGACTGGAAATCGGTTTATCAAAATCATTTGGGTCAACTCATAGAATCGTAAACAATAAAACTTAGTGATATACATGCAGAATTTTAGATTCATTTATTTGTTTCTCCTGTTTGCAGGCATTTTTGTTGCTTGTGGTGCCATGAACGGAACCTCTGTGTCCGGTAAAATTGAAAATGCCGGTGACATGAGTATCTTTCTTGACAGGGTGGGACTTAGTACAACCAGCAATGTAAGACTGGCCGCAGAAAAAACAAGTACAGATGGCAGTTTCACTTTTTCACTTCCTGAAGGAATTCAAAAAGGAATTTATCGAATCACATTAGGTGCCAAATCGCTTGAATTTATTTCTGACGGCACAGAAAAAGATGTAGTGATTACGGGCGATCTTAATACGTTGCAAAACATGGATTATAAAGTGACCGGCTCCAAGCTTTCAGAAAAGTTTTTAGCCGTTGTCCAGGGATTTGTGAGGAAAGAAATAGACCTTACGCGTTTGACCGAATTGGCAGAAAAGGAAGCAGACCCAATGGTTTCTTTTATGATTGCTTCAAGGATGTTTACCTTCAGAGAAGAATTTGCAGAGTTGCATCAGAAAGTAGCTTCGCGCGTAAAAGCAACAGGAGTGGATTTTGCAGCAGAATACGAAACGATTGCCTCTTCATTGATGAAACAGGCAGCTCGAAGGATGGCTACTTCTAAGATACAATTGGGCATGGATGCACCAGAAATTGCATTGGAAGGAGTAGATGGTAAAATTAAAAAGTTGTCAGACTACAAAGGAAAGGTAGTATTGATAGATTTTTGGGCAAGCTGGTGTGGACCTTGTCGAAAAGCCAATCCTCATGTAGTAGAAATTTACAACAAATACAAGGCCAAAGGATTTGATGTATTTAGCGTTTCACTTGATGGGGTTGACAATAGAACGAGAGCGTCTTTACAGGGAGAAGCAGGTCAAATCCAGCAAAACATTGATAGATCCAAAGAAAGGTGGTTGGGAGCCATTGCCCAGGACAACCTTACCTGGAACGGACACGTGAGTGACCTTAAAAAATGGGACAGTACCGCTGCCGCTACCTATGGCGTATCATCTATTCCTAAAACATTTTTGGTAGATAAAAACGGAAAAATTGCCGCTATTGACCCGAGATATAATCTTGAGGAAGAAGTTTTAAAACACCTCTAGCCTATTCAAATTTGAACAAAATAAAAGCGAAATCCGTTAACCTGGGTTTCGCTTTTTTATTTGCCTTCCAGTAAACTTCGATAAATTTTCAACACCTGTTGTATCAGCGAAATCTTCCCATCATTTTGGATTCTAAAATCTGCAAATTTCCTCATTTCTTCGTCTGACATCTGACTCTGAATTCTGTTGAGGACTTCCTGTTTCGACAACTTGTTTCGCTTCATGACCCTGGGTATTCTAACATCCAAAGGGCATTCTACCAAAATCACATAGTCCATTTCCTTGTAACTACCTGATTGGATAAGCAAGGCCGCTTCTTTAAGTGTGATGGCGGAATTCTGCGCTAAATTCCATTGCCGTCCATCTTCTAGCACGGCCGGATGCACAATGGCATTTAAAAGATTCCTTTTTTCAGGTTGTTGAAAAATAATTTCTGAAATGAACTTGCGATTGATGCGGCCATTAGAAAAATAAGCTTGTTTACTAAAAACATCTATGATGGCTTTTTTAACTTGCTTATTGGCGGTCATGATTTTTTTGGCTCTGTCATCAGCATAGTAAACAGGCACACCCAACATTTCAAAAATGCTGCATACTGTTGATTTTCCACTGCCTATGCCACCCGTAATTCCTACTTTAATCATGGCCTGAAAATTGTTTTACTCATCAAAGTACAGAATGGTATCGTGGTTCTTTCATCTACCATTTCATCCGGTAAGGCTAGCAACAGACACTTTAACTGATGCCATTTTTGATCAAAGTCACCCAGACCGCATGAAACTTCTACCTGGGCCATTTCATCAAAGTGTTTATCAATAATTTCAAAATCTACTATCTTTAGCGCATTCAAAACCTGGCCCATTTCTGCATAGTCAATGTTAAACCTGGCTTTCATCAGTTCTTGTTTTTCTACTTTTCCTGCCAAATCCAACACCTCTGAAGCAGCTTCTTTATATGCAGTAATGAGGCCGGAAGCCCCTAATTTTGTCCCTCCATAATACCGAACCACATAGACGGCCGTATCTGTTAGTCCTCTACTTACAATTTGACCATAAATAGGTTTACCTGCCGTATTGGAAGGTTCGCCATCGTCTACCATTCTGAATCGATTACCGTCTGATCCCAACTTGTAGGCATAACAAATGTGAGTAGCCTTAGGATGTAGTTTCCACAGGACTCCCAATCTCTCTTCCACTTCAGTTTCGTCTTGAAGTGGGTAGGCATATGCGATAAACTTACTGGCCTTTTCCCGGGTGTCAGTGACAGCAGCTTCTGCGATGGTGTTAAAAACATCACTTTTTATTTCCATGGCAGTGATAGTAGTATGATTGCAAAGATCGCTAAAATGATTCCTGCTTTTCGGTTTCGGCTAAAGTCTTCTTTAAATATAAATAAGCCAACAAGGGTTGTCATCAAGATGATAGCTACATTTAGCATTGGAAATAATATACTGCCTTGCCAACCGTCGGAAAGAAGGACTACGATCAGGTAGATGGAAAAAAAATTGGGGATGCCAAGGCAAGTACCTGCCAGGATGTCCTTTTTTTTCCACGACGAGCCTGTTTTAAAGTCTTGAACTATCACAAAAAGTAAACCACTCAAGCCAGCAAAAAAAAAGAGGGAAGCTGTAAAAAGCAAGTTGTGTCCTTGAGCGGCCTGGTATTTTTCAGACAGAAAAAGACTGAGATCAACTGCACTAGAGCCCAGCCATGTGAGTAGAGGTAAGGAGAGGGTCGTTAAAGCATTCAATTTCGGGAGCCTGGGACTTCCATTAGCGTTGATATATAAAACAGCGCCTATTGCTGCCAACAATCCCGGTAGTTTCCAGGTTGTTAGAGGCTCATCAAAAAAAAGCAAGGCAATGACCACAGGAAGGATGAGAGAAAGTTTTTGGGAGGTTGTGGCTACCAACACCCCAAACGATGCGACCGTTTTACCAATGATTAAAAAAACTGTAAAAAACAGAATGCCCATAGGCAGGGTCCAAATCACAAAATCTTTCACCATAGGCAGGTGGGTGTTGAATTCAACATAATCTGCTGCCCAGGCTGTTGCTACACAGGTAAAATAATTGACAATAATCGCCCTTTTAACATCGATATTATACCGAGGAAAAATTTTAAAAATGATAGCAACAACAACATTAAGCAGGATACAAAATAGCAGCATCAAAATTGGACTTTAACTTAACGAAGGTATGATATAAAATAAACAAAATGGGTCTGGATGAGGGACAAAAAAAAAGACCCGTAAACGGGTCTTCCATGTATTTATTTAAAATGGTAGCTTATTTGAAAGGACTTTGATTAAAAGCCGTATCCTACAGACAGGGAGATTTGGTTAGCTCCTGTCTTAAATTTTGATTTTGCGGCACCAAAAAACACGTGATCACCGATGGTTGTAAGGGCATTTTCGTATTTTAAATCGATGGCCA
>JAGNSQ010000187.1:2054-4974 GCA_017987975.1 Saprospiraceae bacterium | reverse complement strand
AAGCGGTGTTCTCTGCCTTGTCTTTAAAAAACTGATTCACATATTCTATACCGGTAAATCCCAATTCTTTTGCTTTGGCTGCAAATTGCATATTGACCATCTTGCCGTCAAAAAGGGTTTTGTGAAGTGACCATTCAGCCAATGATAATTTCAACTCGGCCTTTGGTGTCTCTGTTTTTGCTGCCTCATTTTTGCAGCCTGCCATCGCCATGGAAACCAGGCTTATGATAAAAATCCATTGTTTCATCCTTATCTTATTTAGGTTTTGTTCTTTATTGATTAATGTTAAAATGCCCATACTCCGCCTACGCTCGCACGGTCAATACATCCTTTATAAGGGCCGGGAATGGGGTCATACTTCAGCAATTGTTTAGCGCCGGCTTCGCTGGTGCAATATCCTGTCACGGTAAGATCTCTGATCTCTTTAAAAATATGGGGATCCTTTTCATTCTTTTTCCACTCCTCTGCCAGTATTTTTAGAATGTCATCCTTGTTTTGATCACTGAGCTGGGCAAACGTCTTTTTATATTTATCCGTGGCTAACTTATCAAACCGGGCAAAGTTTTCCAGAAATTTTTTCTGATCTTCTGCCTTGTAAAATTTGTTGACCGCAAGGGCGATATACTGTTCAACCCCAGCATCTACTGCTCCCGGAGTATCTGTTTTGGGTATGATTCGATCTACAATAGCCGCAAGGGTCTTAATCTGATCATCAGATAAAACAGATACAGAGCCAGCCATGCCAGCGGTTGCCGGATCATTTTTACAACCTGCTAAAAAAGCGGAGGCTGCTCCGGCCGTAATGGTATAACCGGTTAAAAGAGTCAATGTTTTGAGCATTTCTCTTCGATCTATAGAATTGTTTTGCTTCATTTCTGCTTGGTTTTATAGGTTTCCTTTTTTAATTTCCTCAACGGCAAAATTGGCAGCCCTCGCTGTAAATGCCATGTAAGTCAGGGATGGATTGACACATGCACCCGATGTCATAAATGAACCATCGGTAGCAAATACATTTTTAACGCTGTGCACCTGATTAAATCCATTTAACATACTGGTTTTTGGATCCCTGCCCATTCGGGCTGTACCCATTTCATGGATGCCCAAACCCGGATTACAACCGGCATCATAGGTTTTTACATCTTTGAATCCGGCGGCATTGAGCATCTCTTCTGCAGAAGCCATCATGTCTTTGCGCATTTCTTTTTCGTTTTCCTTCCATTCTGCATCCATAATGAGCGTGGGAAGTCCGTATTTATCCAATTTTTCTCTGTTGAGACTAATTTTGTTTTCGTGGTAAGGCAAACACTCGCCAAACCCCATCAGCCCTACACTCCACCTGCCGGGTTGAGCCATGGCAGCTTTAAAAGCGGTGCCAAAATCAGCTTCTTTGATCATGCGGGCCCAGTTTTCAACAGAGCCTCCTCCTTGATATCCAAAGCCCCTGAGGTAGCTGCGCTTGCTTCCTTTATCCAGGTTTTGGAATCTGGGTACGTAAATACCATTGGGCCTCCTGCCCTTATAATATTTATCTGAAAACTCATCGTCAAAACCATTGGCACCCAAACGGAAGTGGTGGTCCATCACATTGTGACCCAGTTCACCGCTGTCATTGCCCAGGCCATTGGGAAATCGGTCAGAGGTGGATTGCATTAAAATTTGCGCTGTCCCAAAAGCACTGGCACACAGGAAAATCACTTTGGCAAAATATTCATGACTCTCACCTGTCTCGGCGTCTTTGATACGAACACTTTTTGCCTTTTGTGTTTCTTTGTCATAAACGATTTCGGTCACTATTGAAAATGGCCTGATGGTAAGATTTCCGCTGGCCTCTGCCGCAGGTAGGGTAGAGGAGAGGGAAGAGAAATAGGCACCGTATGGACAACCCCTCATACATCTGTTTCTAGACTGGCAGGTACCTCTGGTTCCAATTGGGGTGGTTAGGTGCGCTGTCCTGCCTATAGTCATGGCCCTGTTGAATTTTTTTTTCATACTCGCCTTGAGTTTTTCTTCCACACAGTTGAGTTCCATGGGAGGTAAAAACTGACCGTCCGGTAATTGAGACAACCCTTCTTTTTGTCCACTTACCCCGATAAAACGTTCAACATAATCGTACCAGGGAGCAATGTCTTTGTATCTCACGGGCCAGTCAACGGCAATGCCTTCTTTTGCATTTGCTTCAAAATCCAGGTCGCTGAGGCGGTAGGATTGTCGGCCCCATAAAATGGATCTACCCCCAACGTGATAGGACCTGATCCAGTCAAAAGGTTTGGTCTCTGTATACGGATTTTCCGAATCTTTTGGCCACCAATGGGCATGCGCCGGAGTCATGGTATAGCCCGTTCTTCTCTGAATAGCATAATCTTTCCACTCTTCCTCCGTCAACCGGTTCCTGTTGGGCAACTCCCAATCGTCCAGGTTGGCAGTAGGATAGTCTCCATGTTTTACCATCCTGCCCCTCTCTAAAACCAGGGTTTTTAACCCTTTTTCTGACAGCTCTTTGGCAGCCCAGCCTCCGCTGATCCCTGATCCAACCACAATGGCATCATAGGTCACTTCTTTGCCCCCGTTGTTATTAAAATACATAGTTTTTTGTTTGTTAGTTATCTTGAAATGGTAAATGTATAAAAAGCAAATTAATTGTCAATGCCAAATTTTATTTGGTTTAATTTTATTTTTTACAGCTTATTCGAAATCAAATACTTTTGAAAAGGCAACACCCTTGGTAAAAATGCGGATTCAGTTAAATTAGGAAATGGATGTCCAAATGTCGGTTATACATCGCAGATGTTAATGCCTTCCTTTAGGGATTCCAATGCATTTTTACGGGTAGGGATGAATTCCTGCGCCACAAAACCGGTAAAGCCAGAAGCTACAATGGCCTGCATTATGGCCTTGTAATTGAGTTCCTGACTTTCGTTGA
>JAGNSQ010000187.1:0-1954 GCA_017987975.1 Saprospiraceae bacterium | reverse complement strand
CCTTCCTTTAGGGATTCCAATGCATTTTTACGGGTAGGGATGAATTCCTGCGCCACAAAACCGGTAAAGCCAGAAGCTACAATGGCCTGCATTATGGCCTTGTAATTGAGTTCCTGACTTTCGTTGATTTCATTTCTGCCTGGCACGCCCCCCGTATGAAAGTGTGAAATGTATTTTGAATATTTTCTGATGGTGGCAATCACATCTCCCTCCATGATTTGCATGTGATAAATGTCGTACAGCAATTTAAAATGCTCACTGCCTATTTTATCCACCAGGGCTGCACCCCACTTGGTGTTGTCGCACATATAGTCTTTATGGTCTACCTTGCTGTTGAGCAATTCCATAACAAGAGTCACTTTGTTTTGTGCTGCCAGCTTGACCAGCTTATCCAGACCTTTGGCGCAATGTTCCAACCCCGCTTTATCGGTAATGGTGCCCCTATTGCCAGAAAAACAGATGATTTGTTTGATGCCTGTATCCGCAGCCATAGGAATGAGCTTTTCATAATCTGCATACAATTGGTCGTGGTATTGTATATCGTTGAAACCTTTGGTAATGCCCAGCTTACTTCCATTAGAGATAGCACATTTCAGTCCCCTTTTAATGACCGTATCCCATTCAGAGACATCCAGCAATTCTATGGAACTCAGTCCCATATCCTTTGCTTTGTCTGCTAGCTCTTCCAATGGAATGTCACGGTAGCACCACCTGCATGCACTATGCTTTATTTTGCCTTTCAGCCCCTTTCCCATTTCCAGGCTTTGTTGTTGGATGTAATTGCTGCCCGAAAGCACACTGGCAGCTGTGGCAACCAGTGAAGTTTTGATCACTTCTCTTCTCTTCAACCTCTTTGAATTTGTTTCAAAAGTAATGAGTTATCGCTGAAGTTTAAAATTTTTATAGTAGCAATATTTTCTTCTGTTAAAAGGCAAATATATCAACAACTTCGGAATAAATAATATTGATATTTTGTGTTATGCAAATAAAATATTGTGAATAAAAATATTGTTTGGTATCGCTTTTAACTAGAAGAGGCAATGACCTTTTCAATCAAGCCCGGACATTTGTATGCTTGGAAAAGTATGGGTTATCTTGCAAGTGCTTTTAATTGAAAGGAAGGCAGTATTTTTTTGTTGCTTTCTTTTCAAAATATTAATTGTATATTATACTTTTAAAAAGTACTAAAAATGGGGAGCTTACAACATATTTCATTCTCCGTAAATGTGAGATGTTTTTTTATTTTACTTTCTATTCATTTCTCTTCTCTTTGCCTTGCTCAAAAAGAAGACTATAATTGGCTAGGTGGTTATAATTATGATAATCTTCCTCCAGATACACTGATAATTGAAGGCTACCGAATTGACTTTAACAATAAACCTCTCAGAATTGACAATAATGTTGATGTAAAATATGGTATATTGGGTAATAATGCCTCCATAAGCGATAAAAATGGAAACTTGTTATTTTATACTAATGGCTGTGCTGTTATGGATAGAAATTTAAATATCATGCTTAATGGGGATAGTATTAATGCGGGAAAATGGTTTGATTTAAATAGATTGCATTGTTCATTAGGATATCCAGGATTTCAGGATGTTTTGATACTAAACGACCCGGCTTCTGAATATGGTTACTATATTTTTCATAAACCCAATATTTATTATCCGCAAATTGATGATTCCTTGCAACTACATTATTCATATGTGGACATGAGATTAAACAATGGCTTGGGTGATGTAACGGTGAAAAATAAAAAATATGTGCAAAACCAAAATTTATTATCATCTTATTTCACAGCTATAAGGCATCAAAATAAAAAGAGTTGGTGGATATTTCAACCTCTTGAACAAGACTCTTTGTTTTTAACCTTTTTATTGGATGAAACCGGTATTAATAGGTTGGCAAATCAAAATACACATCAATATTTTGACAGATTTAGATCAAGTGCTTC
>JAGNSQ010000063.1:15351-18884 GCA_017987975.1 Saprospiraceae bacterium | reverse complement strand
AAACAAACATACTATCACCCCTCAGCCAGCTGGCCATTTCATCGGGCTCAGGTTCTAATTTTATAGTGGGTACCTGCTTGGGTTCTGTGTGCCATTTTATGCCCAGGAGACCTGCCGATTTGTGTTTATACCCAGAATACAAGGGGGTCACGTCTGTTTTGTATAAGATCAGATTTCGGTTTTGTGAGATGCTGTCAGACCACCAAACAAACCGATCATCAAAGGCAATAGGCTCATTCACTTCATCAAACTGGAGATTGTTGTTTTCATCTTTAATGGCAACCAGTCTGAAGGTGTCGTTTTTTAGATTGCCCAGCTCAAAATGACCGGTGGCGTCGGTTTTGGTAAAATAAAAAGGCTTGCGGCGGATGATGGCAGAATCAAGAAGATCGTCGTACAACATGACTGAAATGCCGGCTACCCCTTCTCCCTTTGTTTCATCGGTGATCCTGCCCTTGAGTTCCAGAGAATCGATAACATCTCCTGTAGAAAACACATGTTTAAAGTTGAGCACCTTGTTTTGTTCTGTATAATCACGAATCGCCTCACCAAACTGGATGATGTAGGTGGTGTTTTCTTTTAACTCTTCTTTTTCATTGAAACTAAAGCTGACTTCTTTGCCCCTGGCTTTGATCCTGGGTATGTAAACCAGAGGTGGACTCACCAGCACTTGTTTGATCACTTCTTTTACCTCCACAAACTCGTCAAAAGTAAAGACGAAAGATCGCTCGTTATTGTGCAATGCAAAATTGGGGCTTGATTTCTCCACAACCAGCTTGGGCGCAACGGTGTCTTTGGGCCCTCCCTGCAATTCTCCACTGGAGGCGCAGGAATAGCTTGTTAAAATCAATATTATACTGAACAGGTGGTAAAATGCCTTCATATCTCAACTGCAAAGGTAACGAATCCTGCCCTGCTTTTGAAGTACCGACAGTCCCTATACCCTTACCTTACCCTTTGTTTTTAGGGTTTGTTAACGTACACAACGTTTTAATTGCCAAAGTAGGGTGTATCTTTGTCCTAAATTTTTCCTAAAATGAAATTTTATCTCTCCATCTTAAGCCTCTTTTTAACTGCATTGCTGACAGCCCAGAGTGGCCAAAAAGAGGTTTCTCTTGCTTTTACCCACAAAGTCAATGGTGAAGCCCTGGTGCTGGGTGAGACTACCTTTCCAATATGGAATGGCAAAATGGTTAAACTCAAAAGGGCCGAGTTTTATTTATCGGGCTTTAGTGTTACTGATGCCAACGGTGTTGTCAGTTCATTTCCTGATACTTATTTACTGGTAAGGGCTCAGGAAGCAGGGCGCAACATTGTAGTGGGAAACTTGAGTGAGACTCCAATCAATCAGCTTTCTATGTTTATCGGTGTTGATTCTTTCAAAAACCACGAGGACCCAACATTGTATCCGGAAACCCACCCTCTTGGACTCAAAGACCCCTCTATGCATTGGGGTTGGGCAGGAGGCTACCGTTTTATGGCCATTGAAGGCATGGTAGACAACAGTGGTGATGGCATTCCTGAAACCGATTTTGAATTCCACAACCTGGGAGATGCCCTGTACAAACAAGCTTTGATCTCTATTGCTCCAGCTTATAACACGGAGAATGGGGTTGCCCTGCCTATAGAATTGGACTATGCCCGCTTATTTGATCAATTCACCATGACAGGCAGTCTTATTGTTCATGGCAGCGCGGCTAAAAACATCAGCATGATGAACAATGCTGTGTCAAAAGATTTTTTCAAATTACTCAGTCCTATTTCAGGTACGGAGCAGCAGGAAACAGAAAAGTGGACCCTTACGAGAGAAAATGCTCAGTGGGTGGTGCTGGCTCCAAACGCTCCTCACAGCAGGGTAACTCTTACCAACCTGGCGGGTAAATCAGTGGGTCAGGAGCAAATGGATGAAACAGGAAGAGCCGTGATCAATAGCTCAGGCCTGGCATCCGGCATGTACATCATCACCCTGCATTCTACACAGAAAATCAGCTCCAAAACCATTTGGTTGTATTGATGAGACCTTGTCTGAAACGGACTTCCTTCTGGCTACTGTTTTGGGTGTTAATCGCCTTTTCTGCCTGCCAGACGGATCGTGACAATGACCTGATCTATCAATATAGAGATCATCTTCCCGAAGGTTTCCCGGTACCTGAAATTCCTGCCGATAATGAGCCAACAACGGCCCGCATTGAGTTGGGCAGGGCTTTGTTCTACGATGTCTCCCTTTCTGCCGACAGCAGCAAATCATGTGCCTCCTGCCACCAGCAAGCCTATGCCTTTGCAGACAATGTGGCCCTGAGTGAGGGCATAAAAGGAAGGAAGGCCATGAGAAATTCACCCTCATTGGCCAATGTCGCCTATCAAAAAAAATTGCTGCGGGAAGGTGGCCTGGCAACCCTCGAAATGCAAGTACTGGTACCAGTCCAGGAGCACAACGAATTTGATTTTAATTTACTTTCGGTTGCCAAAAGACTACAGTCCAATGCCTATTATGTGAGGCTGGCCAAAGAAGGCTATAACCGAAACCTAGATGAATATGTCATCACCCGGGCCATTGCATCTTTCGAAAGAACACTGCTGGCAGGCAACTCACCTTATTTTCAGTATTTAAACCAGGATAAAAAACAAGCGCTCTCTGCTGAAGCTGTACGGGGCATGAACTTGTTTTTTGGAGAAAAAGCTGCCTGCGGTCAATGTCACTCTGGTTGGCTGCTCACCAATCAGGGCTATGCCAACAACGGACTTTACTTACAATATTTGGATCCCGGAAAAATGCGACTCACCGGTTTGGCGCAGGATGATGCCTTGTTTAAAATACCATCTTTGCACAATGTAGCCCTAACGGCTCCCTATATGTTTGATGGCAGTTTGCCAGACTTAGCTTCAGTTATTGAGCACTATGCAAGTGGTGGCCAGCCCCATGTCAACCGTCATCCTGCGATAAAGCCCTTTGTATTGACAGCTGGCGAAAAAGCCGACCTCATCGCCTTTCTGCACAGCCTTACTGACTCCGATTTTATCCACCAGCCTGCGCTGGCCAAGCCCTGAATTTTACCAATAAATATCCTGAGAAATTTTCCATTCGCCATTGACCTTGCGCCAATGCAGAAAAAATTCAACTTCACTCTTTTCACCGTTGCGTTGCAGGATCACAGACTTACCTCTTTGTACTACATAGTCGGTGTAATGTCGTTCCCAGTTGATGGTGAGTTGCCACTTGCCACCGATGGAAAAAAAATCTTCCCAATACTGGTCCAAAGCATCTCTGCCTTCAACAAAGGTACTGCCGCCTGAAACGATGGCATCGTCGTGGTAATACTGGGCTACCTGCAAATAACGTCCTTCATTGTAGGCATCCATCATGTCGCGCACTAGCGATTTAAACAACGATTCCTGTTGTTGTTTTTCGATGGTTGCCTTATCTTTTACAGACCTCGAATTAGACATCCTTTGACCAAAGCCGATCGTAATAGAAAATGCAAGTATGATTAGTAAAAAGTATCTCATGTACCTCATTTTTATGGTGTTTTTCA
>JAGNSQ010000063.1:0-15251 GCA_017987975.1 Saprospiraceae bacterium | reverse complement strand
TCGATGGTTGCCTTATCTTTTACAGACCTCGAATTAGACATCCTTTGACCAAAGCCGATCGTAATAGAAAATGCAAGTATGATTAGTAAAAAGTATCTCATGTACCTCATTTTTATGGTGTTTTTCATTGGACTTTATTCAACCGCAAAACAATCGAGTCGCTTCAAAAAAGTGGGATCAAAATCAGCACCATGGCCGGGGCTGTCGTCTACGGTTACCCTCCATTGGGCATCGAACTGCATGCCACCGATTACCGGATCTTCAGAAAGCATCAGAGGTGAATCGAGATCGTGGTATAAGATGTGGGGCCAAACCATGTCAAAATGTACCAGGGCTGACATGCCGAGGCGGGTCTCAGAAAAAGAACCTACCTGACAATACACATCAGCTGCTTCTGCTATGGCTGCAATTTTCATGGCATTGTGGATGCCGCCAGATTTGCCCAATTTTATGTTGATCATATTGGCAGCATTGGCCGCTATGATCCTGATGGCGTCAGCTGAGGTAAACACCGCTTCATCTGCCATAATGGGAATGGGACTCTCAGCATTGATCCTTACCTGGTCGGGTAAGTTTTCAGCATGGATGGGTTCTTCACAATGTTCAATATGGAGGCCGGCCATTCCTTCCAGTGCTTTGCGGGCTTCCAGGTAATTCCAACCCTGATTGGCGTCGATCCTGAGAGTAATGTCATCGCCAACGGCAGCCCGGATGGCCTCCATTCTTTCAACGTCTTTAGATGACGGACGCTCACCCAGTTTCACCTTTAAAATAGAAAAGCCCTTTTGCACAAAGCTGAGGGCTTTTTCAACCATCTTTTCTTTGTCAAGAAGGCTGATGGTATTATCGGTAACAATGGTTTTATCGCGGTGCCCCCCGAGGTACCTGTAAAGAGGCATTTCCAGTGTCTTGGCATTGAGATCGTAAAGAGCCATGTCAAAGGCCCCTTTGACAGAAGCCTTACCTACAAACATTCTATTGAGGGTTTGAACGTGTTTGCTAATCTCAGACGGATCTTCACCCAGCAATGCGGCAGCCAGATCTTTGGCAATGGCTACTGTACCTGCCTGTGTTTCCGCGTGAATAGAACGAAAGGGGCAACACTCTCCTGTGCCATATAAGCCTTGATCGCTATGAATGCGCACGATGGTGGTTCGGGCATGGGTAAGCGCACCCTTAGAAATAACAAAGGGCTCCGAAAGCGGAATTTGCGCAGGAAAAATTTCAATGCGCGTGATCTTGGATTTTATCATACCCTGCCCTTCCGGGAAAATTGGTGGAAATAAAACTGATTTTTATTGACCTATTCTGCTGGCTGTCAATTTGCGAACAGCTTGCTTTTGCTCATGAGAAAGAACCTTCTCGATCTGATCTGCATATTCCGCATCCAGTTTCGCCATTTCTTTGGCCATATCCCCCTTATCGAGTCCTGATGCAATGATTTTATTCCATCTTGGCTCTTTGGCTGCGTAAATTTTTTCCAACTTCAAAACCTGTGAATCGCTAAGGGCATCTTTGCAACCCCCTTTTTGAAGCAGGCTTTTCATCTGGGTAATGCTGTTGGCAACATAGGTGTTGGCAGCAAAAGTGGTAGTGGTAGCTTGTGCAAACGCACCTGAAGCCACAAATAAACAAACAAGCAGGCTAAGAGCTTTCAGAAATTTCATTTTATAATTTTGTTTAATGGTAAAGCAAATATGAAGATTCAACGTCTATTTGCAATGGGAAGTAACAAATTTATGGATTAGTTTTCACAAAACGAGGGTTTCACAAAAAAATCCAACCGGAATGGCTGGGGTCAAAGGTCTACATTCAAAGGCCTTTCGATGCTTTCTTCCAGCGAAATAAAGGTCTCCGTTCGCTGTATACCCTTGATTTTCTGTATTTTATTAGACAAAACATCCCTGAGGTGATCGGTGTCTCTAACAATGATTTTGGCAAAAATGCCGTAATTTCCGGTGGTGTAGTGGGCACTGACTACCTCGCCGATGCCACTCAGTTCCTCAATAACCTGGCTGTAAAGACTCGATTTCTCAAGGTAAATCCCTAAAAATGCTGTAATGTCATAGCCCAGAGATTTGTAATCCACTTCAATGTGGCTTCCCGTTATTACTCCGGCATCAATCATCTTTTTAATCCGCACGTGTACGGTGCCTGCTGAGAGGAAAAGTTCCTTCCCAATTTCAGCATACGGTCTTTTTCCATCCAGCAACAATATCGACAAAATTCTTTTGTCGGTATCATCCAGATGAATGATATGGTTTCGCTTCATTTTGGGGTTATTTAAATGATTGACAAGCGAATATAACACAAACAAATTAATATACCTTTAAATTCAAATATTAAATATTTAAACCAAATAATATTTTACATTTTATCAAAATAAAGATCTAATATTTTACGCAATTTCACCCCCACAGCTACTTCCGGCTCCCGCTGTACATCCATAACAGTGCTGATTTACAACTATCTGCCTTCTCATCAGGGCATTAAAATCAAGCTCTTTGATATGGGCATTTTCCACTGCACTTTTCAATTCCAGCATTTGATTAAAATCACAATCGTACACCCTGCCATCCCAGCCAATGCTAAGGGTGTATCTGCACATGAGGCCTGATACCGTTGCGGGGTTAAAAGCCCTGCCCAATTCCTCCATATAACTGAGGTAGTTGCCGCTGGTGAGCAGATAGTCTAAAAACCTGGATACCGGCAAATTGGTTATGGCAAAAAGGTGGTCAAAATCAACGCTGTAACGTCGTTTCAATTGTCTTTTAAACTCATTTTCAAGGGAAGCCTGATTGCCCGGCAAATAGGCTCCGCTCGGATTGTAAACCAGGTCCAACACCTTATCGGGGTGACCCTGTCCATACCCTTGCTGATTGAGCAATTGTAAGGCAGCTATGGAATCCTCAAAAACACCTTCACCGCGCTGATGGTCGGTCCGTGTTTTTGAAAAATAGGGCAAAGAACTGATGACGTGCACCTGGTTCTGCGCAAAAAATGCCGGCAGGTCCTTAAATCTTTCGTGGGCTACCAGGATGGTAAGGTTGCATCTGTTCATCACTTTAATGCCCATTGACCTGGCTGTAGTGACCAACCACCTGAAAGATTCGTTCATTTCGGGGGCACCACCAGTGATGTCAAGCTGATCGATGTTATGGCGTGCAGCAAAGTCAAGGCAAAGCTGCATGGTCTCCCGGCTCATTTGTTCAGCCTTCCGATCGGGTCCCGCATCAACATGGCAGTGGGCGCAAGATTGGTTGCAAAGCTTGCCAACATTGATTTGCAGCACGGTAGGTTTCACCGGCAGCAAGGGTGCTCCCAATCTGTCATGAAAGGGTGTAAGACTGCTTAGAGGTGGCTGGTTTAAAACCTCCAGCTGAAATATAGGGTTGGCAAGTCCATGATGACTGGATGCCAGGGTTTTACTTCTCTGATGAATGGACATTACATCATTTTTTCCTTCACATAGTTCATCATCATCACACTGTTGGCCAGGGTTGCCCCTCCTTTGATGGCAGCTGCTACATGGACCGCCTCCATCATCTGTTCTTCATCCGCTCCGTTGGTCATGCATGAAGAGGTGTAAGCATCGATGCAGTAGGGACATTGCACTGTATGGGCAACTGCCAGGGCAATCAGACTTTTTTCTCTTACCGTCAAGGCCCCTTCAGCAAAAACTTCACCGTACCAGGCAAAGAATTTTTTACCCATTTCTTCCTGAAATTCAGTGATGTTTCCAAATTTTTGGAGGTCTTCTCTGTTAAAATATGATGTTTTCATTTGAGATTTATTGAGTTCTGCAAACATAACCCAATTTTTCACTTCGTAGTGTCCGCACGCTGATATTTCGCCCTCATTAAAGGATCCTCACTTTTAGCTTAAATTATCCCTACCTTTGCCCCACCAAACCAAGTTCTTCCTTACTTATGTCACCAGTCAATCAGGAAACACTTAGCCGGGCATTTGAATTGATGGCTACTGCACGACACCTCACCCTGCTGTATGAGGCCCATTTCAAAACCGTATCCAAATACGTTCATGCCACTTCCAGAGGCCACGAAGCCATACAGATTGCCACCGGCCTACAGTTGCAACCTTGCGACTACGTATCACCTTACTATCGGGATGATGCTATGTTGCTCAGCATTGGTGTGGGTGCTTATGAGCTGATGTTGCAACTCATGGCCAAAAGAGACGATATTTTTTCGGGAGGACGGTCGTATTACTGCCACCCCAGCCTGAAAGACGATGATAAACCCAAAATCATCCATCAGTCATCAGCAACCGGCATGCAGGCCATTCCTACCACCGGCATCGCCCTGGGTCTGATGGTAAAAAAAGAACTTGCCCTTGCTACTGAACTCGAAGAGCAGGCCGTAGTGGTGTGTTCTTTGGGAGATGCCTCGGTCACGGAAGGTGAAGTAGCAGAAGCCTTACAAATGGCAGCCCTCAAACAACTGCCCATTATTTATCTGGTGCAGGACAATGGCTGGGATATCTCAGCTACGGCTGCCGAAACCAGGGCCATGAACGCTTTTCAATATGCACAGGGCTTTCCCGGTATTGAGGCCATCAGCATAGATGGTTCCGACTTTTTGGAAAGTTACCAGGCGATGACAGAAGTGGTAGAAACAGTCAGAAAAGAAAGGAGGCCTTTTTTGGTGCATGCCAGGGTGCCTCTGCTCAATCACCATACCTCGGGCGTGAGAAAAGAATGGTACCGCCACGATCTCGAAGAACACCAGAGCCGCGATCCTTATCCCAAGTTAGTAGCTGCATTACAAGACGCAGGCTTCAGTGCAGATGCCATTCAAGTCCTTGATGATAAATGCGGATATGAAGTAGCTGCTGCCTTCGATAGAGCTTGTGTAGCAGAAGACCCGAGACCCGAAGATTTGTTTGATCACGATTTTGCACCGGCGGCCATCACCGAAGAAAGGGGCAATAGATGTCCGGAGCATGGAGAAGAAAAAGTGATGGTAGATGCGGCCCTTTTTGCCATCCAGCAGATGATGGCGGCCGATCCCACTGTGTTGTTATATGGCCAGGATGTAGGCAGCAGACTGGGAGGCGTTTTCAGAGAGGCCTCTACCCTCGGAGAAAAATTTGGCGATCACCGCGTTTTCAATACACCCATCCAGGAGGCTTTTATCGTGGGCAGTACGGTTGGCATGTCGGCAGTAGGCCTCAAACCCATCGTGGAGGTACAATTTGCAGACTACATCTGGCCGGGACTCAACCAGCTGTTTACAGAAGTCAGTCGCAGCTGTTACTTATCCAACGGCAAGTACCCGGTCAACATGACCCTCAGAGTGCCCATTGGAGCCTATGGCAGTGGAGGTCCTTACCACAGCTCGAGTGTAGAATCTGTAGTAGCCAACATCAGGGGCATCAAAATAGCCTATCCCAGCAATGGGGCCGATTTATTTGGACTCTTGAAAGCAGCCGTTGCGGATCCCAATCCTGTAGTAATTTTTGAACACAAGGGACTCTATTGGAGTAAGGTAAAAGGCACCGATGCGGCGCGGACGATCTTGCCGGATGATGGCTATGTTTTACCCTTTGGCAAGGCCAGAATGGTTTTGGAAGCTGAAGATAAAAATGTGCAAAACGGCGAAGCCGTTTTGATTGTATCCTATGGCATGGGAGTGCACTGGGCCCTGAATGCTGCCAGGGAAGCGGAAGGCAAAGTAGGGATCATTGACCTGCGCACGTTGTATCCTTTGGATGAAGACAAGATTTTTGAAACTGCACGCAAGTACCATAGGGTATTGGTAGTGACTGAAGAGGCCGTCAACAATGGTTTTGCCCAAAGTTTAGCCGCCAGGATCCAGGAACATTGTTTTGAATACCTCGATGCGCCTGTTGTAACCGTGGGTTCGCACAATCTACCTGCCATTCCGCTCAATGAAACCCTGGAAAAAACCATGGTGTATTCATCAGAAAAGTTGGTCCAGGCATTGAAAAAACTACTTGCGTATTGAGAAAGTGTGCAACGAGGTAATAAATCATTCCGTCTTTAGACCTATATTTAACTATTAAAAAAATAATTGCCATGAAACAAGTTGTTTGGGTCCTGATGCTGATGATTCCGATATTGGCCACCAGCCAGGAAGTAAGAAATCCGGGAAATTTTGTCTCCGTTTACACAGGTGGAGATGTCAAAGTGGAGCTTATTCCGGCTGCTACTGCCAAAATAGAGTTTAAAATGCTAAAAGGCAGTGCCGATGACCTGATCACAGAAGTTTCAGGAGGTACCTTAAAAATAAAGATCAACCAGGGCATGTATGGAGGTAAAAAAGCAAAGGCCGATGTAAAAGTGTATTACACCAATGCATTGGAAGGCATCGAAGTGGCAGCAGGCTCCACCCTAACCAGTAAGGCACCTATCAAAAGCAGAAACCTGGAGTTGTCTTCTTCCAGTGGGGCCAGGATGAATATCGAAGTGCAGGCCGATGTAGTTGTCATGGATGGTTCCAGCGGGTCGAGAAGTGTGGTCACAGGAAAAATAAAAGATAAGGTGACCGTTGATGGCAGTTCAGGAGCCAATATTGATGCTTCCCTATTAGAGGCAACCCGGGTAGAGGCAGAGGCTACTTCCGGAGCCAATGTAAAAGTATGGGCAGTAGAGAGTCTGGATGCAGAAACCTCGTCCGGTGGCAAGGTAAGTTACAAAGGAGACCCCAAGAATAAAAACGTGCACGCCAGCATTTCCGGGGGCAATGTGAGTAAGTTGTAAATACCTTATATATTGGTTTTCAGACTTTAACGCATTAAATATTATTTTTTATAAAGCTTTTAGCCCATTTTTGTTGAAAAAGCAGAGAAAGAATTAAAAAAATGGTTATTTTTGCACTCCAATTTTAAATGAGATATCATGAAAAACGACATCCATCCAAAGGCATACAGATACGTTGTATTTAGGGACATTTCCAATGATGAGGCTATATTGACCAAGTCATGTGCTAATTCCAAAGAAACCGTAGTATGGACTGACGGTAACGAATATCCTTTAGTGAAAATGGAAATTTCAGCCTTCTCACACCCCTTCTTCACCGGAAAGATGAAGTTTGTGGATACAGCAGGAAGGATCGACAAGTTCAACAAAAAATTTGCGAAATTCTCCAAGTAATTGAAGAACCAAAAAAAATCGAAAGCCCTGCAATTTTATATTTCAGGGCTTTTTTTATAATCTACTTTTCCGAAGATGAAAAACATCATCCTTTTCGACGACGACAACTGGCGCAGCCTGCTCCCTCTCACTTATACCAGACCGGTAGGTGATGTAAGGGTGGGCATTCTCACCATGGCGCAAAAATGGGCTGCCATCCACAAGGCACATGTGAGTTACATTACCCAGGATCACCTTGCCGGCAAATTCCCAGCTGCCGTTGATGAAGACAACCTCTTGATCAATTCAGCCTGTTTTCCTACTGACAAATTGATTGCTTACACCGAAGGGCTTGATCTCAATGAATCTATTGTGTACAACGAAGAGCTCATTGCTGCCCGCCTTGACAGGGTTCAATTTGAAAAACTGATTAACAACGAAGAAGCCGATGAAATCAGGGCCATCGACATTAGCGAAGAAAAGGACTGCGTAGAAAAACTATCACATCCCTATCAGATTTTTGTTTTCAATGGCAGAGAAATCATCCGTGATTTTACCTGGATAACGGCAGGCAAGACCTCCTTTCCGCTTGGTGCAGGCAATACCGTGATTGGCAAACATCCGGTATTTATCGAAGAAGGCGCCAAGGTACACGCCACCATCTTTAATACCGAAGAAGGTCCGGTTTACATAGGCAAACACGCTCACATCATGGAAGGGAGCCTCATTCGCGGCCCGTTTGCCATGGGAGCGTTTTCTGTGGTAAAAATGGGTGCTAAAATATACGGTAATACAACCCTGGGCCCCGGCTGCAAGGTAGGAGGTGAAGTGCAGAATGTCGTTTTTCAAGCCAACTCCAATAAGTCGCACGACGGTTACCTGGGCAATGCTGTAGTAGGAGAATGGTGTAATTTTGGTGCAGGTACCAACAACAGCAATCTCAAAAACAATTACGAAGATGTGAAGCTATGGTCGTATATCACCGAAAGGTTTGAGAGTACAGGGCTCCAATTTTGTGGCCTCATCTTTGGCGACCATTCCAAGTGTGCCATCAATACCGTGTTTAATACCGGTACTGTGGTGGGTGTAAGCACCAATATTTTTGGCAGTGGCTTCCCGCGCAATTTTATTCCCAGTTTTTCATGGGGAGGCAGCGCCGGCTATGTCACTTACGATATTCGCAAAGCACTGGAGACGGCTCGCAGGGTCATGTCAAGAAGGAATATGAAACTGACAGAAGACGACGTTCGCATTCTGGAATATACCTATTACGAAAGCGCCCGTTACCGGCCGTGGGATTAAAATGAAGCAGCCCTTTTACAAAAACTGGCTTTCTTACTTCACCGAGGTACCCATTGTATCCACTGGCAGTGATTACAATGAAGTGCTCGACCTTTTTTTGGTAAAAGGCAGGTACCAGCTCTGCACCGAAAAAGCCATTTATTCGTACGGCGATAAATACGACAACTTTGCCAACGCATTTCGACAGATCGACCTGGAAGGGGTCAATGATGTACTGGTACTGGGCCTCGGCCTGGCCAGCATTCCTTACATTCTCGAAAAAATCCACCACAAAGACTTTGTCTATACCGGTGTGGAAATTGATGAAGAAGTGGTCTACCTTGCCAGTAAATATGTGCTGGATGAACTAAAAAGTGAGGTCAATGTATATACCACAGACGCCTATACTTTTATGTGTATGAACGAAAGTCGCTACGACCTCATCTGTATGGATGTTTTTGTAGACGATCTTATCCCCGAAGAGTTAGAAAGTATAGATTTTACAGAGATGCTGAGAGACACCCTGGCCCCAGGTGGTAAACTCATATACAATCGACTCGCTTATTCACCTGAAGATAAGACGGGAACAGAACAATATTTCCAGAATGTGTTCTCCAAAGTTTTTCCCAATGGCCGTATTTATGAAACCGGCGGCAACCGCATGCTGATCAATTCATAAGTCATGCAAAGTGATGATTTGATTCAACAATGGAGAGACGCCCTAAATGCGGGAAAGTTGCCTGATCTCAAAAAAACAATACCACAGCCCCACCCCAATCCCGCTGAACTGGACAAAGAAATGTTAGCACGCCACGAACATTTCAGCAGCTGCATCGATTGCCTTGCCTGCGCCAATTGTTGTAAAACTACAGTTACTGTTTTTAACAATGAAGATGTAGGCAGAGCCTCCCGCGCACTAGCTCTTTCCAGAAAAGAGTTTATCAAAAAATACCTCATCGAAGACCAGGGAGAGTACACTACTATCTCCACCCCCTGCCCATTTTTATTACCCGATAATAAGTGCGGCATCTATGAAGCCCGGCCCCACGCCTGCCGATCCTTCCCGCATACCGGTCGCCACCATTTTCTTAATAGATTAAAAGCACACCAACAAAATCTTAGGGTATGTCCTATTACCTATCACGTGATTGTAGGGACTAGGGGCTAGGGACTAGGGGCTAGATAGGGGTTAGGGGCTAGGGGCTAGATAGGGGTTAGGGATTAGGGGCTAGGGGCTGGATAGGGGAGAAAAAATATTTTTTATAGCAGGTCTTGACAAATTGGGATTTTCTATACAATTTGAATTTTTTTAACCCAATAACGCACTATGGAAGAAGTAAAATCTTATCGCAATCTTATTGTTTGGCAAAAATCAATTGAGGTGTGTACGCTTATCTATCGGCTTACACAAGATTTTCCCAGGGACGAAACTTTTGGAATAACGTCACAACTTAAGAGAGCTGCCATCTCAGTACCTACAAATATTTCAGAAGGTCATAGCAGAAATTCAAAAAAAGAATACAGGCATTTTGTTGGCATCGCCAGGGGCTCACTGGCTGAGGTTGAAACTTTAATCACTCTTACCAAAAATCTTCAATTTACATCGGAGAATAAGATAACTGAGATTACGGATCTCTGCACAGAAATAGGAAAGATGTTGACTTCTCTAAATAGAAAACTCCAATCTCCCCCCTAGTCCCTAGAACCTACACTAGTACCTAGAACCTACCCCTATAACCTATAACCTATACTAGTACCTAGAACCTATAACCTACACTAGTACCTAGAACCTAGCCCCTAGAACCTATAACCTACACTAGTACCTAGAACCTAGCCCCTATAACCTATAACCTACACTAGTACCTAGAACCTAGCCCCTATAACCTATAACCTACACTAGTACCTAGAACCTAGCCCCTATAACCTATAAAAGACTCTGCAGCTTCATCGCAAGGCCCATATCTCCTTTGATTTTTACTTTGCCCGTCATTACCGCCATCATGGGATTGAGGTCGCCGCTTTTCATCTTCATCAAAGATTCGCTATCCGTGCTGATGGTGCAATCGGCTTCCGCATCTTCGAGGGTAACGGCGTTGCCATTGTGGCCATCAATGAGGATGGGTTGATCATCGATGACAAATTTGAGTTTGGCTCCGAAAGGGGCTGTATTGGCTGCTTGTTTGGTGAGTTCTTCTACCACAAGATTGATATCCATATGTGTAATGGTTTTTTTGGTTTTTTAAATTGGGAGGCAAGATAATCACTTTCGACTTATCCAAAAACCTCTTGTTTTTCCTGCACGATGGTTAGCTCTTCTTCATTCATGAGGGTTTCCAGACAGGCAATGGCCTTGGGTAGCTCATATTTGAAGTAATACTTCATGGTGTGGATTTTTGATTCATAAAAGGCAGTATCGAAGGCTCCTGTACCGGTGACCAGGGCTTTTTTGGCCGCAGTGGCCATCTTGATCCACTGGTATGCTACAACGATGCCCGAGGCCATTTCCATAAAGATGGTGGCATCGGCCAGGAACGACTCATAATCGCCGGCCATGGCCATGGGAATGAGTCGACCCAATACTTTTTGCACATCTCCCAATCTCGCTTCGAGTTGTTTTACGTAGGGTTTCAGCTCATCATAATTAGAAGCGCCCTGCGTGGTTTCCGTGATGCGCGCCATTAGTAACTGAAGGGCCTGTCCGTTTTCCATGGTGATTTTGCGACCCAGGAGGTCGAGCGATTGGATGCCGGTAGTGCCTTCGTAGAGCGACATGATGCGGATATCGCGGTAATATTGTTGTAGGATGAAGTCGGTGCAAAAACCGTAACCTCCCAGCACCTGGAGACCGTTGTCAATGGCTTCTTTTCCCCTTTCAGAAGGGAAGGTCTTGGCCATTGGAGTGAGGAGCTCTAGCAGGAGGTGATTTTCTTTTTTTTGCTCTCCCACACCCTCCAGTGCAAAGTCAACGTGTTTGGCCGTTTCCAAGAGCAGACTGAGGGCGCCTTCAACGATTGATTTCTGTTTGAGCAGCATTCTTCTCACATCGGCGTGTTCGATGATGAGCGCTGGCTCCTGGTTGGGATTTTTGCGACCATTGCTTTCCATTCTTCTGCCCTGGGGCCTTTCTTTGGCATATTGCAAAGAGGCATAGTAGGCGGCGGTGGCAGTAGAGGTGGCGGTCATGCCCACATCGATGCGGGCGCCATTCATCATTTGAAACATTTGTTTCAAGCCCAGGTTGGCTTCTCCTACCAACCATCCTACACAGCCATCGTTTTCTCCAAATACGAGGTGGGTGGTACAATAGCCCCGCTGTCCCATTTTTTGAAAATCGCCGGCTGTGATGACATCATTAAATGCCTCTGTTTCCGGAAGGAATTTGGGCACTACAAAGAGTGAGATGCCCTTGGTACCGGCAGGTGCACCTTCTATCCTTGCTAAAACGAGGTGGATAAAATTAGAGGTAGCATCGTGGTCTCCCCCGGAAATAAATATTTTTTGTCCTTTAATTTTATAGCTGCCATCTGCCTGGGCATAGGCCATGGTTTTGACATCAGAAAGAGAAGAACCCGCCTGAGGTTCAGTCAGACACATGGTACCTGCCCATTTGCCGTTGAGCATATTGGGTACAAAACGTTCGATCAAGTCTTGCTTTCCAAAAGTGGTAATTAGGTGTGCCGAGCCAGCTGTTAAACCCATATAGCCCGTCATGTGGTTGTTGGCCGATTCAAAGATGTGGTTGATGGCGTTGACAATAAAGTGAGGAGCCTGCATGCCACCATGTTCGTGGTCAAAATACATACCTATCCATCCATTGTCGCCGGCATCTTTAAAGATCTTTTTTACATGAGGGTGGATGATAACCTTGCCATCCTTAAAATAGGCTGGTTTTTCATCCATTTCCCTGAAATAAGGATACCAATCCTGGTCAGCCCATGCTTTGGCAGAGTCCAACAGGATTTCTAAACTTTCTTTGTCAAAATTAGAGTATCGGGGTAATTGAAACACATCCTCCACGCCGTGAACTTCGTATAAAAGGAAACGAAGTTGATCCATATTCATGTAAGTCGCCATCTTGATTCGAATTTTATACAAATATAATACATTTTTTTAACTCCAGGTTAAATTTTATATAATATTTGGAAAAAACGATTCAATTAACACATTAATTTGGCACAGCTGCCATTTTTAGGACCTATTGGACTGTACAAAGCCTCGATTTTGAAGTAGCTTACTTCAAAATATTGGCATTGACCAAGATATTATCCGCAATTAGCCTTTGTTTGAGGGCCTCCACATTGACCAAAATGGAAATTTTAGAGGAATGTTCGGTTGCAGTGGTATATTTAAAATATGACATATTACTTTCAAGCACAAACAAGTGCATATCGGCATTAAAAAACTTATTAAAATAGGCTGGGTTGTTGCTAATAATGGTTTTTCCCTCCTTACCCAGCAGTGGATGGGGAAAATGGGCTCCTTCAAATCCATCCTGCAAAAGCGCCCTGAAGCCATTCTGAATGGCATTTTGCAAAGAGCTGCCCTTGGTTGACCCAAATCCATAGGTAGTAATCCATAAATCTTTGATTGGACCCGCAGCAAGTGTGTCTATAGCTTCTCTTTTGCTTTCAGAAAGTACTGATGTTGAAGACTGCGCCTTTTTAGTGCCAGAGCAAGAAAGCAGCGAAACCATGAAAAAAACACCTATAATTGTTTGCAATATATTCCTATTCATGTACCTATAATATTTTAAGCAAGATACTGCACCATTGCATACCTTTGCACCACAATTTATTTACAAAATTAAACCTGTCACAATAATATTGGTTACAAAATACAAAATCTGGCTTGCTGTACTTCTTTTGTGGTCGTCTACCCATTCACTGGTTGCACAATCATTTGAATACCTGTTAAAGCCTACTTTATCAGAAATTGATGATCTTCACTTTGATCCGGCTTCTGCCAAATTGGGGCTCTTTGCGGTGAGAATCAAAGACAAATGGGGTGTCAAAAACGCTGAAGATGTTTTGGTGGTCCCCATCATGTATGACTCACTAAGAATAGATACGGAAGCAGGAATGATAACCTGTTTTCAACAAAAGACTGTTTCTAACCTAAACTATAAAGGTCGCAAATTTTCGTATCTGGAAGTAGACTCCCTCTTTCAGAACAGAGATCGCAAACGATGGCTGGGTTTGGCTAAAAAATTACAGCAGCAGTGCAAGGAAGCTCTTCCAGGCTTTGTCTTAAATTATACACAAAAGAGTTTACCGGAGGTGACACTTGTAGATCCGTCTGGCAAGACAATAGATTCAATCCGATTACAAAATCATACACAAGTTTACCATTCTGCCAGTGGCTATGTCTTTATCAATGGCAGCATGTACAATAAAAAAGGAGAAAAACTTAAGCCCGACAATAAGTACAGTCAGCTCATACCCAGCAGTACCGGTTTTATCCTGGCCAAACAAGCAGGATTTTGGGGCTTACTCAATGCCCACGGCAAACCCTTGCTGCCCTGTGTACATACCAGCATCGACACTCTCGAAGGCCTGCCCCTTTTTCTTTTGGGTCGCAATAATCAATACTATCTGACGGATTCCATCAACAAACGTGTGGTGCCCCATGCCGTAGAAAGAGTACTGCAACCTGGTGCCAAGGGCCACGTGGTCTTTTATTTCACCAACAAGACCTTGAGTTATGATGCCACTACCAAAAACATAGTACAGTGGGACTTTGTCATCGATAAAAAATTGGGAAAAACCGGATATTGGCTGGTCAAAAAATTTGGCTTGACCGGCTGCGTGGATCTCAACACCGGAGAAGAGATCATACCTGCCAAATACGAAGCCATCTGGGAGGCAGGTGATGGCTACATTGTAGCTGCCAATGGCAAAAAAAGCAATGGACAAATGAAGGCTATGGATGTGTACTACAATTATAAATTGGTTTATCAAGGCAACCACATTCAGTTCCTCCCTTTTGCAGAAGGCTTGCTAACAGAATCCGATTCCAAACGCTGCGTTTTAGACAAAAAATTTAATGAAAAGTGGTGCATGGAGCGAGGCTCCTTTTACCCTATCAGCATGGGCTGGTTGATTTCTTCTTACAGCGATGAAAGTGGTGCCGGCATGTACCTTGCCAAGGACTTTGCCAACAGAATTTTCAAAAAACCTTACGAAACCGCCATCGACCTCAAACAACCTCTGACTGTAAATGGCAAACCCGGCCTGTGGGTTCGCTATGCCAACAGCTGGGGTGTCATTGATTATGAGGGCAATCCGCTCATCAACTTCCAATGGGATGAGATGAAAGATATCAAGACCGAAGCCCAACAGTTTAAGGTGAAGAAGGATGGTAGGTGGGGGGTGGTAAGGGTGATATAGAATCGCAGGGCTTCGCAGAGACGCAGGGCCCTGTTGAATCGCAGGGCCCTGCGATTCTTCTACCATTTTTATTTTACCTTTGCACAAAATTCAAACCATGCAGGCATTTATCGTTGATGGGGTTCGTACACCAATTGGTAGTTTTGGGGGCAGTTTGGGTCCGGTGAGGGGTGATGATCTGGCGGCGCATGTGATCAGGCAGCTGCTGGACAGGCATCCGGGTTTGGATGTGGAGGCCATTGATGACGTGATCCTGGGCTGTGTGAACCAGGCGGGTGACGACAATCGAAATGTGGCAAGGATGGCGTTGCTATTGGCAGGATTGCCGGTATCGGTGCCTGGAGAAACGGTCAACCGATTGTGTGCTTCGGGTATGTCGGCTACAGTACAGGCGGCGAGGGCGATTATGGCGGGCGATGGTCACCTTTTTATCAGCGGAGGTATGGAACATATGACGAGGAGTCCTTACG
>JAGNSQ010000062.1:11229-18901 GCA_017987975.1 Saprospiraceae bacterium | reverse complement strand
TGGAGGGTAGCAATGTAAAATAAAATGATACCTACCAACAGGCTGATGGTAATAATAGATTTATAGTATTTCGACATAAAGACGGATCCGTGGTTATACAACAAATGTAAACCATCGCTGGCACATATTACAGGTTTTGGTCATACGCATAGACCAAGTACCATTTTTTTCCTATCAACTTAAATTTATGCTCGGCCAAAAAACCGGAGTCTTCGATCCACACCTTTTGTTCAAAGCTGTTGTCAGTCTTTTTGTGGGTAGTTTTAAATTTCTTTTTGTCTACATCAAAGATGCGCACAGTGAGCACCGCCCAATTGTTTTTATTCCAGGTCGTGGTTTGATTGCCGTCGATATTTAACCCTTCAATGGGAAAACGGATTCTCGACATCTGGAAGTCCTCATCGCTGTGGAAGCGGTTGTAAAACTGGTCAAAGTTTTCGATGCCCTCATTGTCTTTTTGTCCCTTTTTAGTGGAACTACATGAGATGGCAGCCAATACCAAAAAGAGCAAAAATACATCCCAAATTCTTGTTTTCATTGCATTGAAATTTAAAGCAAGATAAGGGCTTTCTGACAATTGAGTGAAAACTTTGAAGTGATGATGATTAACAATCAAAATCCTGAAACCCCTAAAATAAGGTACAAAAAAATCACCACCTGGGAATCCAACATCTTACCGACTTCTTATATTGATCGTAGGGCTCTCCAAATCTTTTGTACATATCCTCTTCTTCAATGGGCCTGACAAACCAATGCCATACAAACGCACCTAATAATACATAAAACAAAACGAGATAAGAGCCACTAAACAAACTCACCGCCAAACCCTGACCTATGCCTGCCACCGCCATCGGATTTCTTACATACCCATACGGTCCGCTGATCACCAATTTTTGGGTTTGATCCAAAGGTAGCGGTGTGCCAATGCCATATTTTACCAAATGATAGGAACTGTACAAGCCTAATGAGGAAAATAAAATGAAAAGCACAGCTGCTCCTATTTGTACATAATCAAAATTCAACTCAACCTTTTTACCTGTTGCGTTTAACAATAAAGTTGGGATCACAAACAAGGTAAGCGACCAAATCAATACAATCTGCCCAAATGTTTTTAGGGCATTGATCCTTATATCGCTGTGTTGTGACGCAACAAATAATCGATCAGAAAAAACAATAAAAACATTGAAGCCCAAACCCAGAAACATCAAGCCCGTGGGAAGCACTCCACTTTTGGTTATTATGGAAATGTTCAAACACAATAATGCTGCATAAGAAAAACCACCCAGGATAACATATTCCACCCACTTCTCCCCCTTATAAGCCCTGAGCAGTGATAACAATACCAGCAATACAAAATCTGGTACCACAAAAAATGAAATCAAACTTTTATCTGTTCTTTCAAAAGCAAAAGCTTGTCGAAATGAGTCGACGAGCAATATACCTAGCCACCAAAGGGAGATGAATACCGCCTGAAATATATAAGCCAGATTTTTCAATGTTATTGGAATGAAACCAAATATACAGAGTAAATTCTACTTTGTACAATTGTAAAGTGAGCAATGTAGGGACCTTCATCCCTTTTTAAACAAGGTCCTAAAAACTAACCACCTTGTCTGCCCAACTCACAAGATTTACACAATCTACCATGGTAGAAATCGGACAAGAGGTTGTTTCTTCTAATTTTCTCGATTTCAAACAAGTGCCACAGGCCAGGATCTCACCCTCCAGCTCTTGAAAAGTTTTCATTTGAGCCACCACATCATAATGCTCATTTTGTATACTCTCGCATTCTACGGCCTCTCCCATGAGAAAAAATTTCAATTCATGCCCCTGCTTTATGGCCGTATTGGCAAAACGAAAAGCATTCCATGCCTTTTCTGCTTCTTTGGTTGATAATATGACTCCTATCTTCATGATTTAATTATTTTTAGTTTTGATTCCACCCAAAAGTACCGCCACAAAGCCACCTCGCTGATATACCCATTTGTTGTAATGTTGAGGCGGCTGTTTCAGATCGACCACCTCCCTTACCGCAGACAGTTATGACAAAGTTGTTTCTAAATTTTTTGGATAATTCATTTGAAAAGGTCTCAATGGGTAGGTTGATCGCTCCCGGAATATGAGAAGCCTCGTACTCCGACTTACTTCTTACATCAATTATAGTCACCTTTTTTTGAATGTTGATGGCCCTTTTTACTTCACCTTGATGGATACATTTTTTATTCTCCTCCACCATTCTCAGTTGGATGATAATCGCTGATACCAAAGTCAATAAACCCACAGCACCTATCGCAGCTGCCACCCCAAATACATCGGCAATCATGCCGGAAAGTAGCGCACCAAATACATAACCCAGATCCCTCCACAGTCGGAATACACCCAAACTTTCTGCCCGCTGGGAAGGAGCAACTATGGAGGCAATGGTAGATAAAAAGGTAGGGTAAACGAGAGCTGTACCCAATCCCAAAATTACAGCCATCACCAATAGAACCGGAGTAGTAGTGAAATTTATCATGGCCAGAATAGCCAGACCCTGCAGGGTCATACCCGTTACCATCATTTTTTTTCTGGAATATACATCCCCCATTTTGCCGGTAGCCAATTGCCCTAAACCCCATACCACGGGATAGATGGAAACTACCAGCGCTATTTGCTGGGGAACAAGTTTCAGACTAAACAGCCAAACAGGGAGTAAACCCCAAATCATGCCATCATTAAGATTGTTGACAAGTCCTGCCTGGCTTATGGCACTCAGGGTTCTGTGCTTATAAGTTGTATCTTTAAAAACATCGTTTAATGGTCTTAATCCACTTGACTCATCTTCTACTCTAACATGGTGGATAGTATCCTTGATTAGAAACACGGATGCCAACAACCCTGAAGCTGCAATGGCAAGGCCCACGTAAAATGGATAAGGTACAACGCCGTATTGATGGGCCAGGTAGCCGGTCAGCCATGCCATCAATCCTACGGCCAGGTAACCTGAAAACTCGTTTAATCCCATGGCCAGCCCCCTATCCTTATCGCCCACCAGATCAATCTTCATTACGATGGTGCTGCTCCAGGTAAAGCCCTGACTGATGCCCAATAAAACATTGGCAAATACCACCCAATGCCATTGGTGCGTGTACAATAAAATCAAAGGAACCGGGATGGCAATGGCCCAACCCAATACAAGCATATTTTTGCGACCCAACAGATTGGTCCATCGACCGGAAAAATAATTGGTCATCGCTTTGGAAAGTCCAAATGCAACGATAAAGCTTAACAACGCTGTGTGGTTCACCACACCAAATTGACTTTGGGCATATTCAGGAAAAATGGTTCGTTCCATGCCCACCATGCCTCCTACTAGTGCATTGATTCCTACAAGAAGAGTAAACTGTCTCCAGTTTTGTTTTAATCCCAATTTGGCAATTCCTGACATCTGACCATTTTACCGGTACAAAATTGTAGCAGAATTTTACCAAATGCTTTAACAAATGATAAATAATCAGGAATCTCTGACTTGGGAGCGAATTCTGCTCAAACTGACTTGGGTGATGCCAAGGTAGGATGCAATGTATTTAAGCGGAATTTGTTTCAACCAATTGGTATGTTTTGCCAATTCGAGGTATCGCTCGGTTGCAGATTTAAACTGCAGGCTCTCTACCCTCTTCACCGTAGCTACATAAGCTTCAATAAAAATTTGATTGAACAATCGCTCCAGCTCATGCTGATCCTTAAACGTTTCAAACAAAGGTTGAGCTGGAATGGCAATCATTTCGCAGTCTGTAATCGCTTGAATCCCTTTGGGCGTAGGTTGACCCGTAAACAACGACTCCGCCCTAATAATCATGTCTCCGGGAAAGGCAAAATGTTCGGTCACATCGTTTCCATCCTTATGGTAAAAAATGCGGGTGATTCCGTGGGTCACAAAATAGATGGTTCTACACTGACTGCCTGGTTGTTGGATTATTTCATTTTTATTATACACCCGTTTTTGCAACAAAGAAATTAAGGTTAGCTGAGCCTCCTTTGCAATAGGATATCTTTTGTTAAATATGCCGATGACTTCATCCATGAAAGGCTATTGATACTCCATCATTGAAGTCCAAATTTACATAAAAAGTCTCATGGCGCCATGCTATGGCTTTCTCAGATGGCTAATGACTCAAAATCAACTGGACATATTGGGTCTTTCCATGACAGGTAATGCCCAAAAGATAACTTCCTTCAGTAAGAAGGGCTGGCATTTCATACAGCAATCTGTTTTCACCTGCCACACCAGGCCACGATTTGAGTGTGTCCAGCACAGATCCTTTAATGTTGTGCAGTTGAAGATCAACCCTTCCCGCACGGGCAAGGTTAAACCTTACTTCATAGCTGCCTGTGCCTGGATTGGGGAAAACCTTTACCCCAGATATGGCTTTATCAGAAACTGTAGGATCATCTGTGGCATTGATTTTATTTTTAATCAGCTTTACCTCAAACAAATAATGACTTGCCTGACTTTGAGTGCCGTCGTTGATAAAAAAGATATTGGGAGCTTGACTGCTGATGCCACCAAAAATATACCCCACAATTGTAGAATCCTTTTCAAGGTCATTTGCTTTTATGACCCCATTTGGATAACCAGGTACTCCTTCATTTGGAATGAACTCAGAACCGGCACCTAAAAAAGCAGGCATGGTAATCGGAAATACATATTCCGTCATGTGTCCATTGGCATATCTTGTCACTCCTGCTATGGTTTTCACAAAGGGTACATTGTCGTCTTTTACGATTTGTCCATTTTCCATGTAGTACTGAGCAATGCCACCAAAAAACACAGTATGCATCTCATTTTGGGTTGCATCATAAACCGGCATAGTAGCACAATGATAATGATTAAACAGCTGCTGGAATGAATCATTCACCGAATAACCCGAAGCATCGACATTTACTGCATTGAGGTATGGCAGGTCTACATCCGTCCTAAATACACCCGAAAACATAGTAATACCTTCTTTTCCATCCGGCATGATTTGTTCACGTGCATTGTAATCCCTTCGATGCAGATTTTGCGCATCTGTGTACGAATCCAGATGGTTTATGACCAGTTGATTGCCGTCGTCAGCCATATTAAATTTTCTTATAGAATTGGTGTATTCCTGCACAAAACCAGGGCCATGGTCGGGTCCCATCAGATTGTATCTACCCAAAAATTTTTGACCTCCTAACAAATAATACGTGTCATTGATTTTGTGTAAATGTCCCCCAGTCACCTGAAACATTGTATCCTTGTATTGTCTGAAATATGGAACTATCGATTCCTCTCCTATGATGGCATCGATTACTTCTGGCAAAGAGATTGCTGTTATTTGGTCATAAGTAGTATGGTCCTGCAAAACAGCACTATAGCCATAACCACCGAGACAATAAAGATAGGTCCCCTCCTGGATAAACTCCATATT
This sequence comes from Saprospiraceae bacterium, assembly GCA_017987975.1. Taxonomy (GTDB): domain Bacteria; phylum Bacteroidota; class Bacteroidia; order Chitinophagales; family Saprospiraceae; genus JADKBO01. Next base: position 13,466 of record JAGNSQ010000062.1, on the reverse strand, counting down.
GGTGGAAGAAAGCTGTTCTCTTATACCTGTTGGCAAGGAAGTCAAAGCTGCACTCCAACTCTTACCCGCGACCGGATCAACCACAAATAACCGATTGTTGTGTCCAGCCAAATCAAAAGAAGCAAAAGGTTGTCGCCTGTGCAGTCCATCCAACCTACCGCCTACAATCAACCATTTTCCTCCATGTTGACCAAAGGCAAATGACTGAATACCTCCCAATCCATTAATCTCCACTGGGTTTAACTTTATAGAAAATGGAAGTTCCTGTCCGGCCATCGGCAAAACAGCAATTAACAATAGATATACAATGGCTCTCATCGTGACATTAAAATTGGAACCTAAAGATGGGTTCTTTCTTCCATTGAGTGTGTAACCCAGGTTACTTTGTCAGGTAACAGTAATTCCTTCTTCTACTTACATTAGTTATGTGGAGTGTATTACGTTCCAACATCATTTGTCATTAGATTAAAGTTCTTACTTTCAATCTTTAATCAATTTTTTACTCTAGGCCGCTCTACCATTTCATCAACCTCTTTTAAATAAGATTCTTTGATGGCATCATAAAAAGATTTTCGACTTGATATACTGGCTATGATATTTGAGATTACTGCTCCAAAAAGTAAGTAAAAGATAATGGAGTGACGATCGGTCATTTCAAATATAATGATGGCTGATGTGAAAGGTGCTCTGGTAACAGATGTAAGAAACCCCGTCATTCCAACCAAGATCAGCAAATTGGCATTTCCCTCTGTAAGTCGCAAGAAGTCTGATACAACGGCTCCAATACTGGCACCAATGCTTAAGGATGGAGCAAAAACACCACCAGCGCCTCCAAATGAAAATGAGAATACCAAACCAACAATCCTAATGAGAGGCAGGTACCATTCCACTTTTTTCTGGTCCGTAAACAAGGTCCGTTCCATAATTGATTTTCCGGATCCCATGGCCTCTGTTCCAAAAAAATAAATTATAACAGCCACCACCAAAGCGCATCCCAAAACAATTGACAATTGTTGGATTCTCTTTTTCTGTCTGTTGACAAATTTCATAAAACGCAACATAAAAGAACACATCCAGGCTCCCAAGTATCCGCTAAGTATTCCTGTTAGTAAGATTCCGACATAAATCATCCATCCACTAAAATTCGTTTTTGGGTGTCCAAGATAAAGATATGGACCACCTAATCCCTGTGCTGTCAATCCGGCAATTATCACTGCAATGAACAGAGGATAACGGTAATACCGAATATGAAATTTTGACAATTCTTCTATGGCAAATATGATTCCTCCCAAGGGTGTGTTAAATGCCGCCGCAAGCCCGGATGAAGCTCCTGCAAGCAAGATGTTTTTTTGGGAAATGGGCTGCCACCAGTTGGGCAATCTTTTGTACACCTGATTAAAAATCGAACTGGAAATTTGGATCGTGGGACCCTCTCTTCCTGCAATACCCCCACCTACCACCTTAATAGCACTTGAAATAATTTTGATGAAAATAATTCGTGGACTAATAAAAAGTGGAATCAGGTGTTTCTTTGTAGGCTGCGCCAATTCAATGGCAGCCATCACTTGAGGAATGCCACTCCCTCTCGCAAATTTGGCATAAACATGCACCAACCACCAGGAGATGACAAAAGCCAGTGGAGTAGTAATAAATATCGCAGCTTTGTGCTGTTCATAAATATAAAATGATAGCGATTCAGCATAGTGAAAAACCCTGCTGTAAAAAAATGCCATGACACCAGTAAGCACAGAAGCTATCAAAAATGGCAAAAATTGAAATAACTGAATTCGAATCTGCGAATTGGTCTCGATTGATCGATCATATATTTCTTTAAGCTTGCTTCTGCCCCATTGTAATATATCAAAATTACTCAATGATTACCATTTATTGTTTTCTAATCGCAATTTTTAATTTAATTGTATCACAAGATAAACAATTGCATGGAAATTTTCAACTTACCTTTTTAGCAACCACATTGACCCTGCTTTCTGGATGCATGTCTATCCAGGTATCTTCCACTTACATCGTCAACTTTTATCAAGACATTACAGAACATTGATACATCCAAAATCAGTACCCCTACATCAGCTCCACCACTGCAGGGGCAAGCATCAGTACCCCTACACCAGTAAACTGGCATAGGGGCAAGCATCCATCATCGGTACCCCTACATCAGCTCCACCACTGCAGGGGCAAGCATCAGTACCCCTACACCAGTAAACTGGCATAGGGGCAAG
>JAGNSQ010000062.1:7055-11129 GCA_017987975.1 Saprospiraceae bacterium | reverse complement strand
TTGGGATAAATAATAAATGATGTGTTTACCCTCTCATCCTCGGTTGAGGTAAGTCCACAGAACATTCGCCGCGGATTGAGGATGGCATTGCAGGGGAATTCATATTTACTCTCCTCAAAAAGGGGCTGGGGCTCATCGGTTTGAAGCAGGGGTTTGAGGTTGCCAGGCATGGTCACCTGCTCTGCACTGCCATTGCCAAGGGCTGTGTTTTTGGCTACTTCATTGCCATTGAATACGTAATCGCACATAGCATCCAGGAGTCGATACAGGGCGTAGTAGTCCATGGCATCGTACACTTCATAAGTGCCAGGTAAGTTGTGACCCGCAGGGTAGACGGTACCGTTGATGGTATCAGGCTGCACATAGATGTAGTCTTTATTCTCTTTCGGGATATTGATGTTGTTGAAGATATCGATGGCCATGCGGTGGTCGTTGAGCACGTCCTCTTCGTATACATGCATAATGAGTTGGGTGTTGGCTGGAAAGCTGTTGAGTTGTTCCGGCGTAAGCTGGTAAGAATACCAGGGAGCCATTGAAAACAAAAACCGACCTGCACTGCCCCAGTTGTTTTGGGTAAAGCAGGCGTGACTAACCCCAAACATAGCCCCTCCTCCAAAAGAGTGACCCATAAAGCCAACTTTAGTGGTATCAATAATCTGTGGATATTTGCAGGCTGCGTGGCGGAAACCTTCTCTTAAAATGTCGTACCGCTCTTCAATGCTTACACCGGTGGTGGGATAAGGCACATAAACCAGGGCGTATCCTTTTTTCGCCAAAAACTGGATCATGCCATTGATGTAAAGTGAATTGACTCCACCATAGCCGTGACAAAAAAAGAGGGTAGGAACCTTGCCCACTTTTTCTTTCGGGTAATATACTTCTATGGTTTCTCCTGAAAAATAAGGGTGATCATATTCCTGCTTTGCAACGGTATAGCTGCCATCTGAACCATAACCCGATGTGGGTTTCGGAAAATTGGGGTCATTATAAGGTTGAGCAATGGCAATGCCGACCATAAAAATCAGTGCCAGGGTAAGCGGTGAAGAAGGTCTCATAATTTCTTGATTTGACATTAGACAAAAATAAGGGTGATAGGTTTAAAATGGCTCAACATACTCAAAGACGCTTACACAATTTGAATATTGAAAATTTTAATTCTTATTTCTAACACCTAGCTTTTAGATCCACTTATTTCAAAACGTAATGTGTACTTCTGCCTCCAGCATCTTCCTTGCACAATAAATTTTTCTCAATTAAATCGTTGATGTCTCTAATGGCAGTGTCCTTAGAACATTTACACAGTTTTGCCCATTTGTCAGAGGTCAGTTTTCCTTCAAAATGATCGAGAATTTTATGGATCATGTGTAGCTGTCTTTCATTCATGGTGACTCCATTAAACTTTTTCCAAAACTCGGCTTTGTACAATACTTTATCCAAAACCGTATCTGTAGAATGGATGGCATTCTTTAGACAATTTAAAAACCATAGCACCCATGGAGTGATGTCAATTTGGCCTTTCTGGGTTAGTTCTAATATTTCATAATATTGATTTCTTTCCGCACGTATTTGAGAAGACATACTATAAAATCGTTGTTTGCTATTGTCAGCTCTTGCCAGCAACAGATCTGTCAAAGCCCTGGTAATTCTACCATTTCCATCTGTAAAAGGGTGGATAGTAATGAACCACAAATGCGCAACGGCCGCTTTCAAAATGCCATCTAATTCTATATTGGAGTTGAACCATTCAATAAATTGAGCCATTTCATTTTCAACAAAAATGGCATCCGGTGCTTGAAAATGGATCTTTTCTTTACCAAGTGTTCCAGACACTACTTGCATTGGGCCAGCATCATCTAATCGCCAATTGGCTACCCTGATTTTATACAATCCGCTCCTACCTGTTGGAAAAAGGGCTGCATGCCAACCAAATAATCGTTCTTTGGAAATGGGATCGTAACAATGCTGCGTAGCATCCAACATCATTTCCACAATCCCATCCACATGTCTATCTGAAGGAACGGCTCCGGCCAATTCGATGCCAATCTTTCGGGCTATGGAGGAACGCACTTGAGCTTGATTGAGAAATTCTCCTTCGATTTCACTTGTTTTCAAGACATCATGGGTAATGGTCTCGAGTGTTGCTTCTTGCCTCAATTCAAAACCTAATGCTTCCATTCTTCCCAAAATCCTACCCTGTAGGTTTCTTACCTCAGCCAGAAGGTTGATGATCTTGTCATCTCTCCATCTAAAATTTGGCCATTCCTCTCTTTGGTACAGGTAAGTCATCGTTATTTAACGCATAATTTGCAACGAATATACGACATATTTGCTGAAATTAGACTTTATGTTGCATTTTTTGCAACGATTAAAGCCATTATTCGCCGCATCCTAATCATTCAACGACCGGATCCCTTGCTCTTTGAGTCCAGCGAGCCCCTCTTTCATGGCCATCACCTGTTCAATAGCATGCCCCTCCCAGCCGACTATCTCAGCCACTACCCTTAAAGCATGTTGCGAGCGATATGACATGGTTGGATTACCCGGAAATTTTTTATCCGTAAGATCAGGATCGTTTTCAATGGGCCCTGTAGGTTCCACACAATAAATGCGACCCCTACCCTCTCCTTGGGCCAGTTCTGCACCCCAGATGGCTGCATCCAGGGTAGCCGTTAAAAAAATATACCGGGCAGATTTTCCTTCACCATAATTGCTGTTATAGCCAACTTCAATCATGTCCCCCACCTCCAAATCGGCTTTGGTACCATGAAAATAGGTCTGGGCAAATACCGTTGCATTTTTATTGGTTTTTTTCATCTTTTCTCTACTTTGAATCCTCCCGTTCTTGCATTTTGACCAGTACCCTCTCCAGTCGGTCAAAGTTTTCCTCATTTTTGGGTACCACAAACTTTATCATCTTTTCACATTCTTCAGCGGTACCAAACATCATGGTAAATGAAATTATGGTTTGTCCTTCCGTCACTACATCAAAGCCCACTTCCATATCAAAAAAAGGCTGGCTTTCTCTTGTCCATGCCACCCGCTTGCCCGGCTCCACCAAAGTGAAGATGGCTGCATTTTCATAATGCCCCTTCTCAGGTCCGTGCATGGTAAGTCGCCACTTTCCTCCAACCCTCAAATCAAATTCATGAATGGTATTGGTGAATCCTTCCGGTCCCCACCATTCTTTTAAATAATGCGAATTGGCAAACGTCTCATACACGCGATCTATGGGTGCAGATAATTGTCGGGAGCTGTGGATGGTGGTGGTGGACATGGATACAAATTTAATTGGGTTGTGGTGTTTTATCAGTGCAGTTGTATGAAAAAATACGGATTAGTCTGCCATATCATTTTGGAAATTGTATGGTAGATTCCATGGCTTGATCTCTGCCTTTGTAGGTAAAATCTTTTTAAAACACTGTACCATCATGTCAAAAAACAATGTTAAACGCCGCAAAATAAGGCAATTATTGAAGCCATAGGGATCAGCTTTTCGGAGCCTTTTTCATTTATTCTTCCCCCAAAAACCACGAGATGTGGGTACACTTTGAGCATACAAAACAAGTAGCCGATTTGTTGGCCCAGTCCAGATTGAACAAGGAAGCCATAGATGTGTTGAGCTGCGCTTCGCGATTATAAAAGGTATCGTTTTTACAAATGGGGCAGATCAATGGTTCACCAAATACCTCCACATTTTTCGGTTCTGCTTTTTTAAATATTGACATAGAGATCTATTTTAATCTAAATTTAGTATAAGTTACGCAGTTTGAAAAATAAAATTCAAAAGAAGATATTCTCTAAGCCTAAATTATTTTTTCGTGAACTTAGTGCCTTCTTTGTGCACTTTGTGGTAAAAAAAACTCCTTCAAACCACTAAGGACACTAAGATTTTCACTAAGCACACTATGAATCATTTGTGCTCTTTGTGGCTCCCTTGTGCACTTTGTGGTGAATTAAAATCATTCTAACCACTAAGGACACTAAGATTTTCACTAAGCACACTATGAATTCTTTGTGCTCTTTGTGTCTCCCTTGTGCACTTTGTGGCGAAATAAAATCATTCTAACCACTAAG
>JAGNSQ010000062.1:0-6955 GCA_017987975.1 Saprospiraceae bacterium | reverse complement strand
CTTTGTGCTCTTTGTGTCTCCCTTGTGCACTTTGTGGCGAAATAAAATCATTCTAACCACTAAGAACACTAAGATTTTCTCTAAGCACACTATGAATCCTTTGTGCTCTTTGTGTCTTCCTTGTGCACTTTGTGGTAAAAAATCCACCACTAATTTATCCCGAATTACCATTAAGTTTTCTTACTCCCTACAAGTCCTATGAATATATTTACCAATAACAACAATTGACAACCCACAAATATCAGTATGAATATAGCAAAGGTCAAATTATCATCCTGTAAGCTCACAAAACCCAGATCATACAACTTACTCCTTACAAGATTGGTTATGAGAAAGGTAAACATAAACCCTATGGTCACCCCTATATGCACAAGCTTCATCCAATTGATGACAGGCCTATCCGATATCCACCAATATATCAAACCCATTATGCCAAGTACAACTGAAAACAAAATTCCCAAATGTAGTAAGGGAAATACAAAGTAGGTGTCGTGATACTGAATATCAAAAATTAAATTTTTTCCCAGAAAAGAAATCAACAAGATAGGCAGTGCAGAAATCCATACCAATTTGTGTGTTTGAAGAGTAAAAATATTCATTAATTTAATTCATATATTTTAAAGTGAAGCTGAGTTTAAGTAATAAACGCAACTTTCGAATATATTCAATAAAGTTCATTCTGACTAATGTAAGAAAAATTTCTTTTGGTGTCTGAATTAGCTACTTCTCAGTCTGCTGAATTCCATAACCAATGGCCAATTTATGCTGGTTAATCTGAATGTCTTTTAATTTTTTAAATTTGATGCAATAGCCGGTAACACTCGCCTTGCCAAGGACTTCTGCAAAATGATCTTTTAAATAGTTCTTATCTTTTAACCCAATAATATAAACAGAAATTCCAGTTGAATTACCGCTGATCCCAATTTGATAAAAATTTTTCGTACTGCCATCTGCATAAGTAAGCGTTTGAGATCCATAACCAATGTTAGGATTGGATACCACTTTACCACTTTCATCCTTTCCATCCAAAAACCAAAGCTGGGCCCCAGGCATCATTTCACAAATGATCTCGTGTAAAGTAACCATATCACTTTGTTTTGGCTCGGACAGAGATTGGAGGTAGGCTTGAATTATTTGGTGGATTTTCATTCAATTATTTATAAAAATAACCAACTAAATATAAATCTAAATTAGAATTTATAAAGTAGTACCTATTGCCTAATAAACGTGTAATCGGTTTGGGTAGACCCGCTTTTTATGGTAATTTCCATTTGCTCGCAGTTAAAACCAATGTCTCTAACAATGATTTTATTTCCAGTTGAAATGGATATGGTTTTAGTTGCAGCATCCAGCTGCCAATTTACAATGTTCCCAAAACTATCAATAAAAGTTTTATCTTCTTTAAATGTACCTGCAGTAGAGCTTTGAGTGGAAAAACGCCACGAACCATACAAGTAATTTTCAGTTAGTTCTGTACAAACACATTCACCTGATTCACATTGACCATCGTAATCGCATTCAATTCCCTTACATGGGTCCGAACAAGATACAAATAAAAATGCCATGACAACAATGGTAATAATAAAAATACTTCTGACCATAAATTTGAGATTCATCAATTGCTTTTTTTTGTTAAAATATTTATTGTGCGCATCAAAGATAGTTAATAAAGGTGAATATAATTGAAATTTCACCTTGTTAAAATAAGGAACCAATCAGTTTTATTGCCATAATACTTCTGTGTCGTTCCAATTGTCAAATTCTACCTATCGATTACCTTTTCTGCAAATTCTTTATATAGCATTCTTTCTGTTTTAATCTTCGCCAACCCTTCTGAATATTGAATTCTTTCTGCATCTGTCATACCAGGGTGCTGTCTGATAAATTCTCTTGCAAATATAAATCGATAATTTGCCGTAATATTTCCAACTATTAAATCATCATGAATGGCCAAATACCATTCTTCGCAAATAGAATTAATGAAGGTGGGTTTATAAACAATTTCATTGAGCAATCCCTTATTTACCAAATGTTCCTTTACACTAATATTTAAATGTTCTTTATTTGTTCCATGGACTTTAAAAATATATCGGGAGCCACTTTTTTTATCTTCTAAAGATGACAAACACATGCTGCCATGACCATTAAAAAATATGATTGTATCTTCAGCATACAAGCCTCTCAGTACTTTTTCAACTTTAATAACTGTATAAGATGTAAAATTGAATGGGGGTGGAGGAGGTGGTGGTCTGTTTTCATCATCCATTGAATTATTTTTTAATCTCCATTCTTTTGCTTCCAATAATCCACTATAAATTTGAATTTCTTCTAGCGGCAATTGGTAGTGACTAAGGATTGTACCCTCAAAAATAATTGTACGATCATTTATGGCATTCAAAAATGGATACAATGAGTCACAAGAACACGCACCTAAAAAGTGCGGCGCTATCATTGCCATTGCGAAATATACTGATAGTATAACCTTTTTCATTGTATTGATTTTATAAGATTTTAAATATCAAAATTGATGTTCAGCAATATGTTTAACATATTACTTCTTGATGACATTTTCGTCAACCAATGCTGCGACTAAGTTGCATTTGACCCAACTTAAACTATACTATCTCCTGTTCTAATTCCAATTCTACCTGCTTACATATTAGATGCAAAAAACTGCATAGAGGTGTATGAAATGAAAGAAATTTCTTATGAAGGTTTGATTCTCTCCCTAAAGCATTTTCATCTTAACTGCAATCTGAAAATTAGAAATTGACAATCGTGTTCTCTTCCTTCTTTTTTACCAATTTCAAGCTCATCCTCACTAGCCCTCGCTTAATGGGTAAAATTCAATATTATTTTCTACTCTCCCTTCACTCGGTTCTTGGCTAAGTCTTATCAGAATTCACCAGAGTTGTTAGTCTCCATTTTATAACCACCCTCCAAAAGCAGATAGCAGTTGCAGGAAATCGAAATGGTGCCAGTGGCGATCTTCAAGATTTAGGGGGATGGGGTCATTATTGTAGCAGTGCCATTTTATCCACCAATTCTGCCTTTTTAGATTTTTTCAATAGTTGGGCTTATAATGGCAATTATTGCCGGTCAAATGGCCTTTCAGTGAGATGCATCAAAAGCAAATGAGCCCACATAGCAAATGACAAAATACGCAACAGTTCAATGGCTTGGGTCGCAGTTTCCAATATCGGTACATTAGTAAATTAAAAATCGGTACATCTAACACCGCTTTTCTTTCCCAAAAATGAATCTTTTTACCCCTTTTTTGCGTTCTTACATTGTCAAAATTTGCAACTTGAAAAAATTCACTCTATATAGCCTTTTTGCCCTATCCCTGACCTCCCTGTCTCTTTCAGCCCAACACCGGTTGACCGATCAGGCACCCGAGGATCCGGAGGAAAAATTTACCAATGCCCAGCGGGAGATGCTCATTGGTAGGTCTGACAAGGCCATAACCATTTACGAGGAACTTTACCGCGAAGACCGCGAAAATGCTGCAGTAGCCTTTGAATTGGCAAAGGCCTACTACCAGAAAAAAGACTTGCTGCTCACCGAAAAATATGCCAAACTGGCAACCGAAAAAGCCCCCTCCAACCGATGGATGGCCGCTTTTTTTGCTTCCTTTCTCTCTGATACCGGTCGTCCCGCTCAGGCAGCTGTGATTTACCAAAAATTGACAACTGAACACCCTTATGAAAGGGAATATTACCAGCTCTGGGTAGATAACCTACTGTTGGATAAAAAGGAAAAGCAAGCCATTATGGTCTATGATGCCATGGAGCTCAATCTTGGCGCTGATCCCGAAATCTACCTCAGCCGTTTCGAATTGTATGCCAAAACAGGGGCCACTGATGCTGCTGTTGCTCAACTTAACGCCCTAATCAACAAGTACCCAGGACAAAAAACGTACCTCAAAACAAAGGCAGCCTTCCTCGGTGAGCAAGGCAAAAAAGAGGAAGCCCTTGCCCTCTACCGAGATGTGTTAGCCATTGACCCTGAAGATACCGATGCCAACCTGGCAGTACTCAGTGTGGGTGAAGACAAAGAAAAACCCAATGCCTACTTGATGGCGCTCATGCCTGTGATGGGCAACCCATCGGTTGATCTTGATAAAAAAATTGGTGAACTATTGCCCTATATCCAAAACCTGGCCAATGGTGGCAACCAGGAAGTAAAAACGGCCTTACTGGAAATTGGCAATAAACTCATCCTCACCCATCCCGAAGATGCCCGTGCTTATAGCCTATATGGCGATGTCCTCTTTCACACCGGCAATATGGAAGGGGCAATTCAACGATACGAGCAAACCCTGCAGCGCAATAAAAAGATATTTTCGGTGTGGGACCAGCTCATGTACGCCTATTTTGAAACCAATGAAATTGCCAAACTCGACAAATTAAGCTCCGATGCCATAGATTATTTTCCCAACCAACCCTCTGCCTACTTTTACAATAGTGTAGCTGCAGCCTGGAAAAAAGACTTTGTCGCTGCCGTAGAAATGGCCAACGAAGGTTTGATTGTGGCTGGTGGCAATGAAATTCATACTGCCAGACTCCAGGTAGGACTGGCCTTGGGACTGGCTGGAAAAAACGACTTTGTCGCAGCCAAAACGGCCATCGATAAGGCAATGGCCATTAGTAAAGAAAAATATGCCTTTGCCTACGAAGTTGCCGGCGACCTGGCCCTGGCCCAGGGAAATGCAACCGAAGCCCAAAATAGGTGGCAAAAATCAAAAGATATGGGCAATCTCAACCGTTCACTATTACAAAAGCTGCAAGTTCCCAAATAAATGATCCATCGCCTTTTAGCCCCCTGCTGCTTATTTATTTGCATTTTATTTTTGGCTACCTCCTGCAAGACTACATCTGCCTTACAAAGAGGACCCGCGCCACAAAGAGAAAAGACAGAAGTATTAAAAGCCCTGTCTTCACACAACATTGATTTTACCTGGTTTACCGCCAAAGCCGATGCCCACTTTGAAAGTGCTGCCTTGTCAGGCAGCGGTGCCCTTCAATTGCGCATTCGCAAAGACAGCCTGGTATGGATGACAGGTAAAAAATTTTCGATCGAAGGCTTTAGGTCGATCATCAACCGGGATTCTTTTTTTATGGTCAACAGAATGGAAAAGTATTACCACGCTGAAAACAACCGTTTGTTGTCGCATACCTTTGGCATCGACCTCAATTTTGAAGATGTGCAACACTTGCTGGCAGGCAATATGTTCCTTCCCGACCCCAATGACAGTACCTATTTTGTCCAAAACACCGATAAATGTATTCTTACTACTCAAATGTCCAATCTCAGCATTGTGTATTGTCTGGATGCACGCACGCTACAACTCAATACGGTCGACATTACGGATTTGAAGGGAAGAAAAATTGAAGTGGTACTGGGCAATTACAAAAAAATAAAGAGTCTTCCTTCTTTGCCCTATGATCGCAAATATACCTTTACAGAGCCTGGCAACGAAACCAGTATTCTGGACATCAAAATAGAAGAGGTTGAACTCAACGTTGCAAAATCTGTCAATTTTAACATACCTTCGCATTACGATAGATTGCGGATATGAGATATGTGTTAAGTCTTGTTTTACTTTTATTTGTGCCTGTACTTCTGCTCGCGCAATCCAAAGAGCAGCTGGAAAAAGAACGCAAAAAACTCATCCAGGAAATTGAAAAAACCAAGAAGTACCTCGACTCCACTGTTAAGTCTAAACAAACAACCCTCAAAGACCTCAAAGCCATCTCGGCTCAGGTTGACAACCGAAAGAAGTTGATCACTACCATCTCAGGCGAAATTTCAGCATCCGATCGAAAAATAGAGGACAACAACCAAAAGATAGACTCGCTTAGCATCAACCTGGGTCGCCTCAATGAGCAATACCTGCAGATGCAACGGTACACCTACCTGAGACAGCTCAGCAACAACAAATGGTCTTACCTCCTTTCATCAGGCAACCTCAACACTTTTTTGCTAAGGTGGCGGTACAGCTCTCAATTTGAGTCTTTCAACGAAAAAAAACAGGCTGAAATCAACCAGTTAAAGGAAGAAATTCAAAGCAATACCCTTGAAATCACGAAAGTAAAAGAAGAAAAAGGCAAGTTGCTGGAACAAGAAAAAAAGGAAGCCACTACCCTTGAAAAAGAAAAACTGGCCAAAGACAAGATGCTGAAGGAAATTTCTTCTAAAGAAACCACCCTCAAAAAAGAATTGGATAAGAAAAAAGGTGAAAGAGAAAAACTCAATGCAGCCATCGAGCGCGTGATCAACGAGCAACTCCGATTAGCCCGGGAAAAAGCATCCGCCAGCTCATCTTCCAGCACGGGTAATACAAAAAGTGATAAAAAAGAAGCCAAACTCGACGACGCCTCCATCAAACTGGCAGCAGAGTTTAGTCAAAATAAAAACAAGCTACCCTGGCCCATTTCTTCCGGCTTTGTTTCTTCTGGTTTTGGCGTTCAAGCCCACCCCACCATCAAAGGTGTAACCATCGAAAACAATGGCATCGACATCACAGGAAAAGGTAGCAAAGATGTTAAATGTGTATTCAATGGCGAGGTAGTTGGTGTTACCAAGGTGCCAGGTTACAACTACATGGTCATCGTGCGCCACGGCAATTATTACTCCGTCTACTCCAACCTCAGCTCTGTATCGGTCAAACAAGGTAGTAAGTTAAACGGCCAGCAAAGCATTGGCAGCATTTCTGCCGATGAAAATGGGGATGCTGAGCTCCACTTCGAATTATGGAAAGATAAAACCAAACTCAATCCCGAGGCCTGGCTCAGGTAAATATGTTCAAATATTCATATTGTGCATTGAGATTGTCCCTAAACCAGTAAACTGGTGAAGCGACAATCTCAATGCTATGTTCATATCTGTGAATTGAAGCCATAAATTCCTAATTGGAAATTTGATTGGAGATTTTGTAATACTTACTTGTAAG
>JAGNSQ010000186.1 GCA_017987975.1 Saprospiraceae bacterium | reverse complement strand
ACAACCATCATGGGTTGGACATGGACAACCATCATGGGTTGGACATGGACAACCATCATGGGTTGGACATGGACAACCATCATGGGTTGGACATGGACAACCATCATGGGTTGGACATGGACAACCATCATGGGTTGGACATGGCAGGGGGGAATTTGGTGGTTGGGTATGCAGGGGGGAATGATCATTCCCCCCTGCATTTTACCCCACCACCATTCAATTATCATAATTCCCCACCACATTTCAAATCACCATCCAAAACCATTGGGTCAATTGTGCGGGGTTTTAAAATTGGGGTTACCAAATGGATGCGCCAAAATACCGATGTGTACCATGTTTGGCAAAGGGATTATTATGATGACATCATTTGGGATTCCCAAAAATATAATCGTATTGCAAAGTACATTGTTGAAAACCCTTCAAAATGGGGGAAGAAAAAATGGAAATCATGAAGGATTGAACATGGAGGTTCATTTTAAGGCAATTCAAATTATTTTTCCTCGTATATTTATACAATGAATTCTTCCACACACGACTACGACTTTGTGATCATTGGCAGCGGCTTTGGTGGGTCCGTATCTGCATTGCGCCTTAGTGAAAAGGGGTATAAGGTCCTGGTCATAGAAAAGGGCAGGTGGTTTAAATCGGGGACCGATTTTGCCAAGACCAATTGGAATCTCAAAAAGTGGTTGTGGGCACCAGGGCTGGGCTTGAAGGGCATCATGCGCATCAGTTTGTTCAAACACATCACCGTGCTTAGTGGTGTGGGTGTGGGAGGGGGTTCTTTGGTTTATGCCAATACCTTGCCGATTCCACCCAAATCATTTTTTGAGGCAGAAAGTTGGGCCCATCTGGCAGATTGGCAGGAGGAGTTAAAGCCCTATTATGAAGAAGCGCGTAGGATGCTGGGTGCAACCCAACACCCTTACCACAGCAAAAGTGAAAAAGCCATGCTCGGCCTGGCTGAAGAGCTGGGTAAAAAAGATGCATTTGAGAAACCACATCTTGCCATTTATTTTGGAAAGCCGGGAGAGACCGTAAAGGATCCCTATTTTGATGGCTTGGGCCCTGATCGCACAGGATGCACCCTTTGTGGAGCCTGCATGACCGGATGCAGACACAATTCAAAAAATACCTTGGATAAAAATTACCTCCACCTGGCTCAACTCAAAGGAGCTACCATCCTGGCTGAAAGAAAAGTGGTGGATGTCAAACCAATAGCTGTCGACGGAAGCCAGGGTTATGTTGTCACCCATCAGGCATCAACCGGTTGGACAAGAAATGCAAAAAAAATAAGCTGTGGGGCTGTCGTTTTTGCCGGTGGAGTAATGGGCACCATTTCTTTGTTGAGTAAACTCAAAACAAGAAGTTTGCCCAACCTCTCAGATAGCCTTGGCAGTCAGGTAAGAACCAATTCTGAAAGTCTGATAGGCGTTGTTGCTTATGGCAGAGATGTTGACTATAGTGAAGGAGTAGCCATAGGGTCATTGCTGCACCTGGATGAAAGAAGGAAGCTGGAACCCGTAAGATATGGCGCAGGTTCGGGATTTTGGAGAACCTTAGTAGCCCCGCTGACCCTTGGCAAAAATATTTTTTCACGGTTTCTGAACATAGGTAAAGATTGGTTATTGCACCCCATCGATAATATACGTGTATTCTTTACAGATGATTTTGCCAAGAGAAGCCTTATCCTTTTGTACATGGAGAGCATTGATTCTACCCTCAAGTTGGTGAAGTCACGTTGGGGCAGCCTGAGCACACAACTCGACAAGGGCCCCGCACCAACCGCCAATAACCCGGTAGCTTACGACCTCGCCCGAAGGATGGCCGGCATCATGAAAGGCAAAGCCATGGTAGTAACCACAGAAGCCATGCTGGGCATACCCACCACAGCCCACATCCTGGGAGGAGCATGTATGGGCAGCCATGCAGAAGAAGGGGTAATCGATGTCAACCACCGCGTATTCAATTACCAAAATATGTGGATCTGCGATGGCAGTGCCATCTCCGCCAATCCGGGGGTCAATCCCAGTCTGACCATCACAGCTCTGACAGAAAGAGCCATGAGTAAAATAGCTCCCAAAATTTAATTATAACCATATATACTATTATGGATAAAAAACACACCTTCATCAGCGACCTTGACCAAAAAGTGTACCCCATCAATGAGCGGGTTTCAGGAAGTTCCATCAACGGGGCTATCATGCAAATCATCAAAAATCAATACCCCGAATTCACCAACAATATGTCATTGTCTGTCACCGAACTCAATGAATATCGCAAAAAATACCTGTCTCAGCTGATGAACAGGCAAATTGGTGAACTGTCAAAACTGGAAGAAACCGTTCTTACTGCCATGACCGACCGATCAACCCTGGCCGATAAACCGAGTGAAGAAGAAAATATGAGCCTCACCCTGGGTCAGCGACTGGCCGACAAAGTAGCTTCATTTGGCGGAAGTTGGTCGTTTATTGTTACTTTTCTCCTTTTTATGGCGGTGTGGATAGGTTCCAACATTTTACTTTTAAAAGATAGATCATTCGACCCCTACCCTTTTATCCTTTTAAATCTCATCCTTTCCTGCATTGCAGCCTTACAAGCACCCATCATCATGATGAGCCAAAACCGACAGGAGGAAAAGGACCGTGAACGTGCCAAAAAGGATTATATGATCAACCTCAAATCTGAACTCGAAATCAGGTTGCTTCATGAAAAGATCGACCACCTGATTATTCACCAACAACAGGAATTGCTGGAAATACAGCAATTGCAGATTGATATGATGAATGATATTTTGGAGTCGGTAAGAAGAAAGGATAAATAGTTTTCTATGCTTCTAAGTCATCCATGACTCCAATTTGAAGAAAATAATAAACTTATAATAAACTTAATTCGCCATGAATTACAATGTCATTAGCCAACAAAGTAAACCTACACTTTTGATAGTGATTTTATTTGTTTTGTCAAATATTTCACTTTATAGCCAGCACTTTGATAACACTGTTATTTTGGTCAAACCGCACAATAAGAGTATCTCTCTAATGATCAATCGTCAGGGTAAGATTGTGAGAGAATTTGAATTGAATGAACTAATAAAAGTAGACGAAAATGGAAAAGACAACTTCTTGTCTATGTTATATCTCATTAATTATGCGAGTCATGATTTTAACAAGGGTCCATTGGCAGTAAGCATCAACAATGAATGGACCTTGTATGACATTAACGGCAACCGTTTAACCACCATTGACAAAAAGTACAGTTATCTGGGTTATGCCAATGGCGGCCTATTTCTGGCCACAAAAATAAATGAAGCCAACCCAAATAAATTCACTTCTGTTTATTTGAATGCCTCCGGCAATGAGGTCTTTGATGGAAAAAAACTTTGGGGTGCCAGTCATTTCAATGGCAATCATGCCTTTGCCAGAGAAGAAGATGGCAGTGGAGCATGGATCATTCTGAACAAGAGATTGATGACTTATTCACCTCTTCCCGCACCATTGTCGGAAAGAATGGAATCAGTATCAAGGACAGCTGGGCCCTACTTCGTGGTTTATCAAAACAGGAAACACAACTGGGGTGAAATACTGACAGACAGTCTCGGAAATATCGTTTTTGACCCGGAAATGATTACCGGTATCCAAAGCCTAAACTTTAAAGCATTGAAAGGATCGATCTGTGTATATGCCAAAAACAATGAGCTCTATTTTTTCCGCGATTTAAAAACGCAAATACAACCCAATTTTAAAATAGCATCAGTAGATGGCATCAGTGCCCATTATATTTACCTCAATAAAACCTCTTCCACAACCAATTTATACGATCATCATTTTCAACCTGTCGATCTGCCTTTGAATACCCACCAGATTTTTAAGGTAAATAAATTGGATGATAACTGCCTGGCCGGCTCTGTTACAGACACGCTTACAAAAAAAACCGAATACCGCATTTATGATGCCAATACCCTTCAGTTGCTGGGATCTTCAGAAAGGAAATTCGAAGATATCATCGCGGATTTGTGGGTGGGTGTAGATGGTGGTGACGCTTTCAATAAAAAACTGTCCGAACTATATAACTTTAACAATTCCCGGGTATTTAAACTGCCTACCACTTACCGATTGTTTAGTGGCATTGCTGCTACCAAAGGGTATGCTCCTACCGACATTCATCACCTTGAATTGACATACAATGAAGATATAACCAGGTTAAAAGAATTTAAAAACCTTAGATCTCTTGAATTTTTTGATTTTAAATTTACCTCTCTGCCACCTGTCATTAAAAAATTAAAATACCTGAAGGCATTAGATCTTAGTTTATGCAAAAACATAACAACCCTGCCAACGTGGCTTTCAGATGTAAAATCGTTGAAGTTTATGGATATTCATGATTGCAAAAATCTTAGAAATATAGAACCTGTGCTTTTAACACTACCCCAGCTCAAAGTAGTTACTACCATGAATTACGACTTTGATGATAATTTTCTCCTCAGAATGCAAAAACCCGGAGCCAAGTTTCAGGTGAACAATATTTATGGTACACCACTGGATGAGGGTCCGATGATAGAAGAATCGGATCGATAGTGCTAAGTATACAGCCAAAATGATATTAATTTCACCAGATAGATAAATACATTTGAGTCAATGGAGATTTTCATAAAGTACATAAGGAATGAATCAAATTCATTCGACAATTATCTTTAAAGTTTGTGTTCGTGACCCAGTTGACAATGTGATAAAATATATTCCTGCTGTCATATCCTTCATTGAAATTTCCTTTTGATACTCTAAGTCAAATTTGTCTGAGATCAATTCATGGTAACACAAACGACCGAATACATCTTTAATAATGATGAAATCTATAATTGAGTTGCTGGCAACTATATGCAATTTGTCCTTTACAGGATTGGGAAATACTTTAAACAATAAACCAGATGCCGTAGTTTCATCTATATTGGTTACAGATAAACCAGCTTGTTGGGGTGTAATCCTCATGATTGAAGAAGCACGGGCATCAAAATCATTTTCAAATCC
>JAGNSQ010000185.1 GCA_017987975.1 Saprospiraceae bacterium | reverse complement strand
TTTTGGATGGAAAAGTCAAACCTGATTATGCACAGGCTGTCAGCATTTCCACCACAGCTGCGCAGAAGGAACTCGTTTCCCTTGCTTTGCTTGGTATTGTCACTCCGATTGTTGTGGGTTTGACCCTGCAAGTGGAAGCACTTGGCGGTTTCCTTGCCGGTATCATTGTCTCGGGTCAATTGCTGGCAGTCTTCCTAAACAACTCCGGTGGTGCATGGGATAATGCCAAGAAGTTGATCGAAGACGAACCCAAAGACCCTGCCAAGAATCTTGGTAAAGGTTCCGAGCGCCATAAGGCTGGTGTTGTAGGTGATACTGTAGGCGATCCGTTCAAGGATACAGCTGGCCCAGCCCTCAACCCAATGATCAAAGTAGTGAATCTTGTCGCGGTGATCATTGCTCCGATCGTAGTGCAGTATGCTCAGCCTGATTTATCTATCGGGGCAAAAGTTGGCGTATGGGTCGTTGCTCTGGCTTTGATCGGCGTTCTAGCTTGGGCAGTTATCCGCTCTAAGGCTCCCGCTCCTTCCATGGTTGCAGAGGTTGAGGCACCCAAAGCAAAGAAGAGTACGAGTAAGAAGAAGTAAGAAAGTTCCGGTGGAATCAAAAAATACTCCCAACCTTGGTTGGGAGTATTTTTTGATTAGGCTAAAAATGCAAAGATTTATCTCTGGAGCCCCCATATAGCATTACCTGGCATTTGTATACAGGAAACTTCTGGTCTAACGGGCGGGTCTTTTACTTCGATTTGGTAACTAGAAATTTCCTTAGAGGATATAGTATATAAAGGGATGAGTGTCATCCAATCCGGTGTGTTTTCTGGTCCTGGAACCTGGATGAATTGCAAGTGACGAACGGTATATTCCTTTTCAAACGCCACATACTTGAATCCTAGTCGATAAACTTCGTTCCAAAAAGCTTCCATATCTTTATTGGATAATTCCCGAAGTTGGGCATATTCAACATGGTTTGTAGAACAGGTAAACAAGTCTGGTCGTAAATAGTATCGATAGGCCCCAAGAGTCAAAATACGATCTCCAGGATTAGCTAGATTGTTGATAGGTTTTAGGTATTCGCAAAAAGGTGCATTGAAGCATTGAGGGGTGTTTGTTTTGTCAAGGAGAGAGTATGCTCCAAACGAAATATTTAAAGATCGTAGCGTCATAAAACATAGGGTCGCAATGATTATAAAATTGGCATTAATCTTGGTGGGTTTGTTCTCGGTACTCAGTACATCATCCATGATTTTCGCTGTTGGTAGATATATAATAATCCAAAGAAAAAATACATACCGAATCTCAATAATGGTGAAGAACGAAAATACCCAGAGTATCAAGGTTGCTACGGAGGCAAATACAAGACTTCTTAGTTTTATAGCGGTTGTTTGGTCATCTTTTATTTTCTGTATTGCCAGTAAAGCTGGAATGAATGCCATGAAAAAGGGGGATATGTTTCCGAGGCTTTGAGGATTGTTCTTAAATGTCACTACAAATGGATAAAATAAGCGAGATAATAGAATGGTGTTTGGGTCAAAGTCCCATGGGCCATTTGACGGGTTTATGTTCGAGATGCTTGACATAAATGAAAATGGATTGCCTAATAATGCCCAATTTAAGAAGAGGTGGTATAGCCCCAGGCCAATTCCGCCGAGCCCTATCCAAATTAATGAAGTTAAAAATAATTTAATATTTTGAAGTTTAATGCCATTTTTTAGAAAGATGATTTGGGAATAAAAAAATAAAATCAAGATAACAATAAGAAAAGCATTGAATGGACGTGTTACACATGCAAATCCTGCCAGATAGCCACTTAAAAGTAGCGCTGTTTTGTTAGGAGCTTTGTCTGCAATTCCTGAATTTACCCAATAGACAGCTGAAATTGCATAAGCACCACTTATTAAATCAACTTTGCCGTCTCCCATTAAGTCTAAAAATGCTGTGGATGTGGCTAATAATGCAAGCAAAAGGATCAACGCATTTTGGGATAGCCCCATTTTTTTTCCAAGAGATAAGCTTAGAATGCATATGACTAAACCACAAAACCAGGAAAGCATACGGGCAGGTTGATCGCCAAATAATTGCACGAGTGCTGTAAACTGCGTAGTCGACTGAAGCACGCTGATTACAAAAGTGTCATCTGTAAAGTAACTTGCGCTTTGGTTTATTGCTGTCAACTTGGCATCAGAAAAATAAATGGCAGTTGAGTCATAGCTGATACGGGAAGTTGATTGTAAAACTGTAATTAAGAGAGTTGTGACAGACAGAGTGAGGATGAGCTTTCTTGTTCCAGTAACATTTATGTGGATGCCTAGGTTGGTAAAAGAATCTTTTATCCAGATGGCGCCAGAGATAAAACCCAAGATGAACGTTGCCAAGACGATCTGTGGAGTAAGTCGAAACAAAGTGGCGCACAACAAAAAAAATGAAGAGAATAGAGATTGGCCGATTAAAAACTGGGTCGCCACTACTGCTGCTTTCAAATCAGACCCTTCAAAGTTGAATGAATTGATTTTTAGTAGTTTAAAGATAAATATCCCAAAGGAGGTGCTGCAAGTTACATAAATGATGCATTGCCCAAGGGACAAGATAAATTTAAGTAAATAATAGGAATAAGAAATTTCCCTGAAGTTTTCAAACATCTGTAACGGAAATCCTAGCGATGCCCATTGTAGATAATCTGCCCTGCCTGGAAGAGCCAAAAAAACGCCGATGCATAAAAGCGACCATGCGATCAAAAAAGAATTTTTAAAAATAGGGTTGAAAATGCTTTGTTTCATAGTGTTGTTTAGTAGAACGAATAATCCTTTCCGCCTTTGATAATATATCTAATTGTTTGCAGGACAAATCTGATCTGGAGCATAATGAACCAAAGCGTATTTATGATTAGACCATTTTGTGCTGAGAAATGTTTTTTGTAAAATAACTTTAAGTCTTGGTGGTAATAAAGCAAATTCTTGTAAGGCTGTTTCTTGCTGACGGAGTTTCTGCGGTGTATGACTACTGCTTTTGGAACGAAAAACTGTTTCCATTTAGTCTGCTCGACGTTATAACACCAGTCAACATCTGATGCCCACACAAATAAGTTTTCGTCGAGGAGCCCAACATTTTCAAATACCTCCCTGCGAGCAAGCATCAGGGACATGGTTAGGGATTCGACTTCTATTGCTTCCTCAGAGGTGTAATTGTATAAAAAGTATTTGTTCAAGAGGTTGTTTGTTTTTATGAGGCCAAACAAGTAAAGTGTATGAAGCATGGCAACCTTTGGGGTTGGCATTTTTTTTGACGAGTGTTGAGTCGTTCCATCTTGGTTGATGATTTTTGGACCAACAATTCCAACTTCAGGGAAATGATTTAGGTAGCTTCTTAATATCAAAACCGCATCATCCTTGATCTCTGTGCTGGGTGTGGCAATTAGAATAAATTCCCCGCTAGATTCAGCTATGGCATAGTTTATCCCTTTGGTGAATCCCACACCTGGTTGGCAATATATATATATTGCTTGAGGGAAATTTTCTTTAAGCATATCTTTTGTGCCATCTGTGGATTCATTGTCAACAATGATGACTTCCCAACCCTCTTCCCCACCCATATTTTTTTCAAGCGAGCTTAAGTAGTTTTGTAATGACTCTCTGGCATTTCTTGTAACCACGCATACCGAGATCAAGCCTTTTACTTCTGGATGTGAAAATTGAAAAGCCGAGTTCAAATTTTATTCTCCGTTTTTTGTGGCTGCAGGCGTGCTGGAATTTAGATTAAATTAAAGTCCTGTCCCTGACCATGAGTGCAAGACCTTCTTCGTAATTTGTAACAGAAATGGCAGAAATGGCAGTAACTTTGTTGGTTAATAGCCCAGCTTGTTTGGGGCGTCGTGCGGACTGATTGAGAGACTCTGTTTGCACTGGAATTACAAGATTTTCGTCAAGACGAAAAATATTTGCGGCTTTCCTGGCAAATTCGTAACGGCTTATTTGGCTTGGACCGGTGATATTGATTACACCACTTAACGTAGTTTCAGACAGATGTACTGCAATTTGGGAGAGGTTATTTACGTAAGTTGGACTGCCAACTTGATCTGTTGGGGCTTTAATAGGTTGTCCATTCGAAAGTGATTTGACAAGCCGATAAATAAAGTTTTTTCCTTGATGTTCCCACCCATATACCACTGTAGTGCGGATAATTAGATAATCTTTCGCAAAAAGCGCCACATAGTGTTCGGCCTCAAGCTTTTGAAGACCATAAATGCTGATTGGGTTAGCTGTTGCTTCTTCGCTATATGGGCCATTGTCCCCATCAAAAATATAGTCTGTGGAAAAGTAAATAAGCCTTGCGCCTGTTGAGTTTGAGGCTTTTACTACATTTTGTACCCCGCTTACATTGATGTTGTAAGCCTCTTCAGGGTGCGTCTCACAATAATCTACATTTGTAAGTGCAGCGGGCATGAAAATAATTTGAGGATTTGTATCCTTTACAAGCTTGTTTACCTCTTTTTCATTTGAAATATCCAAATGACTAGCGAAAGGAATGGAGGTTTTGTTGTACGTCGAAATGGTTTTTTGTTCGAGAGAGTTTAATGTGGTTACGATATGATCTCCAATCATACCAGAGGCGCCAATAACCATGAAATTCTTCATTTGTGTTTCAGATCCCAGTTGTATGGAATGTGATTTTGAAATGGGTCCAGTCGCCTGATTTCATCAGGTCGATGTGGAATAGTTGAGCAGTTTGCCACTATGGCTGCTGTAGTGCCAATGCCTTTAAATCCATTCCAGACATTTGGTGGTACCTTTATGAGGGAGTAATTAGCTTCGCCGGGAAATATTTCCATGATTTCACCACGCGTTGGTGAATCTGCACGATCATCATACAGAACCAGCTTAATTGCTCCCTGTACTACAGCATAATTAAGAATCATCTCCGTGTGAATATGCCAGCCTTTGATTACGCCAGGGTATATAACCGAAAAATAGATTTCTCCAAATTTCTCGAAATGTTCGTCGTCGGAGCGGAGCATATGCATAATCTTGCCGCGTTCGTCGGGGATTTGTTTTAATGGGAGAAT
>JAGNSQ010000184.1 GCA_017987975.1 Saprospiraceae bacterium | reverse complement strand
TTATTAAACCACAAACCGGCTGAGTTGACATTGTGGCGCAATCTCAACCGACCGTTTACATCAAGAATGTACGCTGGATTGGGGCTATTGGTTCCAATTCCTGTAACACCTTGCACAATGAGTCCATTGGCAGGCGCTGCACTACTGCCAGAATACGTGCTGCCAATGGCAGCCCCCCCTTCCACATCCAGGGCATTTTGAGGAGTGGCAGTGCCAAAACCTACCCTTCCGAGTCCCACATACAGGGCAGTGTTGACAGAGCTTGTTGTGCTGAAATAACCCGCCACACCTGAAGTACTAATGGCCTCCAGGGCTCTGCCGGTTCCGTTTGTCTCCGCTCTCAAAGCAGGTGTAGTATTGCTGTTGGTAGTTGCCAGGATAGCACCTCCTGTGCCTGAGTTTTGAACTGTAAATAAATTGCTGCTACTATTTACAGTAGAAGAAAAAGGCAGTGTGAGGGTAGCTGCCACATCGATCAATTTTACAAAACTCCCACTTCTTCTTAAAAACAAGCCATTCTGATCTGTATTGTAAACGATCATACCATCCGGTGCCGATGAACCCAAGGCATTCATATTGGCAGTAGTGAGCCTCGGAAGTAGCAAACCTTTATTGGTAGCCGCTATCTCTAATGCTGCAAAGTTGTTAGGCGTCTGGGTGCCAATTCCCACATTCAAGTTGGTTGCCAGGGTCATTTGTGGTGCCCCATCATTGGTAAAAAAGTGCAAAGGATGATTGGTTTTTGATCCCAGCCAGGTAGCATTGGTGGTGAGGTAAGAGCCCAACTGAACGGTATCAGCATTGTCGCTGTGCAACCAACCATAACCATTGCCTTTCACATTGAGCCTTGCAAGAGGGTTGGTAGTACCTATGCCAACATTGCCCTGCACTAGTAAACCATTTGACGGTGCTGTGTTGCTGCCTGAGTAGGTGGCACCTATAACAGCCCCTCCTTCCACATCTAGTTTATTTAAAGGACTGGTAGTACCCAAACCCAAATTCCCTTCAACCAGCAAGCCATTGGTAGGTGCTGTGTTGGTGCCACTGTAGTTGATACCTATCACCACACCTCCTTCTACATCCAGCCTGTTGACCGGACTGGTAGTACCAAGACCAATGTTACCGGCATTGGTAATGGACAATCGGCTATTAAAGTTAGTTACCAGGTCTAGTCCCAATTGGTTGGTGGCACCTATTCTGTTACTTCGTATTAAACTACCGGAGTTGTCGCCACCAAACTTAAGTGCATTATCGATGCCTCCGTTGTTTTGCGCCGACTGGTCAACTGTGACACCTCCTGCTACTGACAATTTTTGACCGGCATCAAAGACTCCGATGCCTACATTGCCGGGGTTTAAGCTATAAACATTATTCAGATTGCCAACGTAGGGTGTCCAAATATTTACGCCCTCGGTGATGTGTACCCACGTTGGGATGGCAGGGTTAAAGCTGGTATTGATGTATAAGCCGGATGGCGTAGTATCGGTATTTCTCTGATAGACCAACAAACCATTGGCCGGGTTTTGGATGGCGAGTCGCGCCGTCTGCGTCATATTGGGAATCAAAAGTCCCTTATTCGATGATTGAAGATGAAGTAAGGCACTGGGATCAGGATTATTAGTACCGATACCCACTTCCTGAGCGTTCAAATTTACAATACTAAAAGCAAAAATACAGATCACAAAAATTCTGTGCATGGCCTAATTTTTTTTCAAAATTATCCTTCACAATTATTTTGGTTTTTAGTAATGAGCAAAAGGTAGCCCTATTGAGAATTTGGCGCCAATCGATTATTATTCGGTCAGTGGATTTTGCATTATTTTATCAAGGCTAGAAATTCAGTTTTTTTACGTCTGCTGAGTTCTACCCTGTCTCCATTGTCCATAATTACAAAATCACCGTCATTTCGCTGAATGCCAGATACGTGATGCAGGTTGATGAGGTGAGACTGGTGGATCCTGAAAAAAGAGTGCATGCTTAGCTGGGCTTCAAAATCTTTCAAAGTTCTACTCACCATCAATCGTGCCTTGTCTTTGATGTAAAAGGTAGAGTAGTTACTATCCGCCTCTATGCGTATGATATCAGCAATGGGTATGATGTGCATACTGCCTTGTACAGAAAGCGTGATTTTATTTTCCACGGGCGCCATCTGCAATTTCATCTGCTCTTCAACTCTGTCAATGGCATCCTGCACATCCATGGGTGAAAGAGGCTTTAAAAGGTAATCAACAGCTTTTAGTTTTATAGCAGGGATGGCATATTTTTCATGGGCAGTAGTAAAGATAACATGAAATGATTTATTGGGAAAATGTCGCAAAACATCGGTACCATTCATGCTGGGCATCTCTACATCTAAAAAAAGAATATCCACATCCAGGTTTTCCAGTTCTTCAATGGCCTTTAAGGGATGGATGTTGGAGCCAACAATCCGCACTCGTTCGCCGAACTTTTTTTGCAGCATAGCCCTTAAGCCATCAACCGCATTTTGTTCGTCGTCTAAAATGTATACTTTTAACACTTGCATTTTGTTAGATGTTATTCAATAATGGGCAAGCACAACACCACCCTGGTCCCTGCCGCCTTACCCTGCTGATCAAAGAGGTCAATAATTTGTACTTCCGCATTTTTACGACTTACTTCCATCAGTTTTTCCAGGCGCTGCTGTGTGATGGATTGCCCAAGAGGATTGGAATCGCTTTGGATCGCTGTCTCTTTTTTTCTTCCCACTCCATTGTCTTCGATCACTACTTCCATATTGTGTTCGTCTTTTTGACAGATGTTCACCAACAAAAAACCTCCTTCTTCTTTTTTACCCAGGCCATGCCAGATGGCGTTTTCAATAAAGGGTTGCAGGATCAGGGGTAAAATTTTGACCTTCGTTGCGTCCAAAGAGGGATCCAATTGCAATTGATATTCAAATTTTCCGTTGCTCCTCCTATGTTCGAGGTCGATATACAACTTTAGTATTTTAAATTCTTCTTCCAGACTTACATATTCTTTTCTGGAATTTTCCAGAATGGCCCTCATCAATTTGGCAAAACTGGCAAGGTATTCTGCAGCCAATTCTTCTTTACTCTCCCAGATGTATTTTTGAATTGAATTGAGTGAATTGAAAATAAAGTGGGGGTTCATCTGACTGCGGAGCAGCTTTTCATCCAGTTCGGCCATCATCTTATCGAATTTGTTTTTTTCTTCCGCCCTATTTCGGATTCCATCGATCCTTATATGGTACCAAGCATAAAGTCCGGCTACCAATACCAAGGCTGACAATGATTTGAACCACCAGGTTTGCCAAAATGCAGGTTTCACCACAAAGGTAAATGTTGCTATTTTCTGACTTGTAAGCCCGATTATATTTTTGGCCCGGACTTTAAAAACATAATTTCCGGGAGGCAATTGGGTGTAGTTTTTGAATCGAGAGGTGCTATAGGGGCTCCAGACCTTGTCAAATCCTTGTAAAATATAGGAAAATGTGAGCTTAGTAGGAGCCGCATATTCCAGTGCCGTAAAAGCAAAAGAAACATCCGATTGATGTTGAGGCAAAATCAAGGTTGTGTTGGCCGATGAAGTATATTCTCTGTCCAAAGCAGTTACCTCGGTGATGTAAACTTCCGGTACATTGTTGTTTTGTCCCAGTGTTTTTGGGTCAAAACTGGTGAATAAAGATCGGTGACCTATGTTCATTTGTCCATTGTAAATAAACATAGAAACCGGATCGGTAGATAAGGTATACATGCCATCGTTCTGATCATAGCGTTGCCAGCTTAAGTCATTGGGGTTGATTTTGTATAATCCATTGGCTATGTATACCCATAAATTGCCTTGTGGATCAGCCATCATTCCTTTGATTTCTACAAAGCCATCTACCAGCTTTTCCATCTTGCCCGTCTGAAGGTTTAAACAATACAAACCTACATACGTACCTATGAACAGTTTATGGCCCGTACAATACAGGGCTCTGACGTTATTTAAAATCCTGTCATCAACATTGTTAAAGTGTAACGGTAGGTGTTTGAACTTATATGCCACTTTATCAAATTCAAATAAGCCCAATGCAGTACCTACCAGCAACTTACGCCCCGGGCCATCTGTTATTGCAAAAAAATTGTCCTTAAACATATCGTAGCCATAACCATCCGGAAAATAAAAAGCCCGATGTTTTTCGGTATTTGGATCAAATCGAATGAGGTGTCTCCCTGCCAACCACAGCACACCTTCTTTGTCCTGATAGGAATCATTGGCATAGGTAGCATAACCATCGATCCAAGTGTCCACAAATGACACTACACCATTTTTTATTTTTGCAAAACCCCCGTAACTGCCTATCCAAAGCACACCATTTTTTGCCGTATGAATGTGATGGGGCCACCTTTTTTCATAGTTGAAATCTCTTGGTTTCAAAATATCTTTGAAATAATACTTTTTGATCTTTTCCGTCTTTTTATCCCATTCAATTACCCCTGTGCCATTGGCGGTCATCCATACTTTATTGGGATCGTGGGGATCATCAACAATCCCCGATATTAAATTGTACAAATTTATGTCCAATTCGGGAATATAATGTTTGGAAAAAGACTGGGCCTGTGGATTCACATTGTGCAAGCCATTCCATGAAGATATCCATACAGAACCATCCCGGGAAACGAAAATGTCCATTAGCCAGTTGGAACCAATGCCGTCCAGCTGGCTGGGGTCATAAAAAAGATGCTTGACAAATTGATTTTTTTGGAGATCAAATAAGCCAAGCCCCCTGTGAGAACTAACCCAAATGATGTGGTCACCGGTAATTTTGGGGGCAAAATCGCTATCGGTGTATACACATTTGTCATAACCCTCAAATTTGGTGATGACAAATCTTTTATCGTCCGCTGGCAGTGATTGACCATCAAAGGGTATAAACTCTCCCAGCCACCTACCCGTGTAAAATTGCTTTCGTTTTACATCTTCTTTGATGAACATGAGCCATTCATTGCCTCCCGAATAGGTAGACTTATCTTCCTGGTATCTGTACTTATAAAAACCATGTCGCTCAATGGTCATCCACAAAAAACCCTTGCTATCAATGTATAA
>JAGNSQ010000183.1:3351-5101 GCA_017987975.1 Saprospiraceae bacterium | reverse complement strand
CAGCCTGCAATACCTTTGTTCCTGCATTGGATATGGAAACGCTGATTTATAAATTGAGTTATGGACCAAGATCCATTTTAGGATTGACATCTGAAGGTATTAAAGCAGGAAGTGCAGCAGCATTAACCTTGTTTGACCCAACGGCAGAATGGGTGTTTGAGGAGAGTCAATCCCGTTCAGATAACAATCCATTTTTGGGTAAGACCCTCAGGGGTAAAGTAATCGATGTGTTGAATTAAGATATGATAACATTCAGAAAAAGCACGAGAGAAGATTTGGCTGCCATCCATGGCTTGGTGGTGGAGTTGGCCGTTTTTGAAAAAGAACCTGATGCAGTGAGGGCGAGTCTGGCTGAATATCAGGATAGCTATGATAAGGGTATTATCGACGCCATATTAGCCCTTGATGGAGAAGAAATAGTTGGTATGGCCTTTTATTATCCTATTTTTTCATCATGGAATGGCAGAACATTGTACCTTGAGGATTTTATAGTAAAAGACAGTCATCGCAATCAGGGAATAGGACAAAAGTTATTTGATGCATATGTTGAAGAAGCGAAACTGCAGGGATGCAGACAAGCCAAGTGGCAGGTTTTAGACTGGAACATAGAAGCCATTCGGTTTTATGAGCGCAATGAAGCCACCATAGAAAAAAACTGGTGGAATGGAAGATTGGAATTAAAAGCAAAATAAATGTTTAAATACCTAATTATTGTTTTGATTATTGGTTACGTCTTCAGACGTTTTTTATTCACTCCGCTCAATGCACCGGTGAACAAAGATGATACCGGAAAATCGAAGGAAAAGCCGGGAGGTTTCACCAATAAAGCGGGAGAATATACAGACTATGAAGAAATCAAGTAAGCCGGAAATTTTATGTGACCACAATGATTTTTTAGTTGTGAATAAGCCTTGTGGTTGGGCGGTGCAGGGCAAAGACCAGGACCTTATTGGCTTTTACCACAAACGATTCAATAAAGATTTACATCCTATCAGCCGAATAGACCAGCCGGTAAGTGGCATTGCGTTGCTGGCAAAAAACAAAAAAGCTGCGGCCAAACTCTCAGCTATGCAAACAGTAGGCACCATTCAAAAAACCTATTGGGCCATTGTAGAAGGTGTTATACCTCAAAACGATCTTGAAATCAACATACCCCTGGTCAAAAAGGGACAGAAAGCTATGGCAGATGACAAGGGGAAGCCTGCTTTTACAAAGGCTAAAGTAATTTGGAGGGGCGACAGGTACACTGGACTTGAGGTAAATTGTGAAACAGGGAGATTTCACCAGATCAGGGCCCATTTTGCAGCCATTGGTCACCCCATTAAAGGAGATATTAAGTATGGCTCCAAACGAACTGAAAAAGAAGGAGGCATTTACCTGCATTGTGCCCAAATCAACTTTCCTTTTGCCGATTTTGATGGAAGTTGTACCGCATCTGTTCCGGAAGACAAAACTTTGTTTCACTTACTGACCGGAGAAGAAAAATCGACAGAAAGCACAGAAATGCCGATAGAATAAGGAGTTTTCGGAAACAAACAAAGCCGGAAAAGCGTTAAAGTATCATTAAAGTTCAGTTTTAGAGGAAGTTTTTATTCTACTTTTACGATTCATAAACGGAACCCTTATAAATTACAACACGAAGATGAAATCGGTGATTGCCTTACTGCTTGTTATTCCTACGCTCCTGCAAGGTCAGACCAAGATTGCCATTCAAAATCGATCTTTTGAGGATATTCCGAGACAAGGGAAC
>JAGNSQ010000183.1:0-3251 GCA_017987975.1 Saprospiraceae bacterium | reverse complement strand
CATAAAAAAAACAGGGTAGATCAATCAAAAGAAAAGCCCAGACCCACAGAACAAGCAGTAATAACACCAAAGGAACGCATACTGGAAGATCTTGACATAAAAAAGATCAAGGCAGGCAGCACCATTGAAATCAAGAACCTTTATTTTAAAGCCGATACTACCACCATTGATAAGGATTCATATGAGGTATTGGACGAGGTTTACGGCTTTCTTAAGGCCCACAACAAGGTTAAGATTGAAATTGGTGGTCACACCAATGGTCTGCCCAGCCACGAATACTGTGATAAGCTGAGCGCGGCAAGGGCCAAGGCGGTGTACGATTATTTACTAGCTAAAGGAATCACACCAGACAGGCTCACTTACAAGGGTTATGGCAAACGTCGAAAAATAGCCACAGATGCCACAGCGGAAGGTAGAAATAAAAACCAACGGGTGGAAGTAAAGGTATTGAGCCTTTCCTAATTTTAAGATCACTCAGGGTATAATCCTAAATTAATTGGGTACAATCGTATTGGGATAGCCAATCTTTGATGGTAATAGAGGATGGTATATAACTGAACTTCAGACAAGATTTGGACAGCATATCTCTTTACTAGTTAGCTAATTTACCCTCTGAACCTTGATTTTTCCAAATAATAATTCCTACCAACCATCCGGTTATGGAAGCAGCAAGGCCATAAATGCTGGCATCAATTTCAGTAGGTACAATAAAAAAGCAACTCGCCCAAACCAAACTACCAGCTATCATGGACATCAAGGCGGCCATTTTGTTTCTGGCATTAAAAAACAGTGCTGCAGTATAAGGAATAAAAATTGAGACTACTCCAAAAGCACTGGAAGTGCCTACCAGATCAAAAATTTTTTCGCTGCAGGAGGCCACCCATAATGACAAGATACCCATCACAATAGTAGAAAACTGGGTTAACACCAATAACCCTTTGTCAGATATGTTTTTGGCCCAAAGTGGTTTCATAATATTTTCTGCCAACAGAGAAGCGGGGGCGAGGATGGCACCACTGCATGTGCTTAAAATGGCACTCATGACCGAACCAAAAAAAAGAATTTGAAGGTAGACCGGCATATCGGATAAGACAAAGCGGGGTAGGGTCATTTGAAGGTCGCCATCCGAACCTGGATTGCTCCAATTTAAAGTTAGTACTATGTAAATGGGCAACAAGGAAAACAGGGCGTATAGCAAAGCACCGGCAATGGTGGAACCCACTGCTGCGTTTTCGTTTCTGGCAGCATTGACCCTTTGAAAAACATCCTGAGAAACTATGCTGCCAAGTCCCAGCGCCATCCAGGAGGCGATCCAGTTGAACCAGGAAACACTATTTTTTTCTGGTAAAAAAGTCCAGTGTGATGATGGTACCGCTTGCCAAACGGTTTGAAATCCCGGAGTTAGTCTGGTCATAAATACAGCAATACAAATAAGGCCCAGGATGATCATAAGACTTTGAAAAAAATCTGTCAAAGACACTGCCAACATACCACCGGATGAGGTATAAATCAATACAATAATCAGGGATGCCGACATGCATAACAACAAAGACCAGGATGTCAGCAGCTGAAGGATCAAACCTAGGGCCAGCAGTTGAGCAGCAATGTAGCCTAAAAAGCTGAGAACCATCAGCACTGATGCCAGGATCTCAATTTTCTGGCCATAGTTGAGTTGAAAGAGGTCTCCCAGGGTCAGGGCATTGAGTCGATACATTTTACGTGCGTAAAAAAAGCCTACCAGCAAGAGGCAGAGTACACCACCCATTGGGTCTTCAATAATGCCTTGTAACCCATTTTCTGCAAATTCGGAACTGGCTCCAAAAAGAGTCTCCGATCCAAACCACAAAGCAAATAAAGCAAAGGTATTGACGATAGGGTGTAAATTTCGGCCCGCATTCATAAAATCCCTACCTCCCGTTATCCGCTTATGGGCATAGAATCCAATGGCAAGTGTAATGGTGAAATATAGGATGATAAAAAATATAAGCATTAAAAATCATTGAAGTAACCAAAATGCACCAAAATAAAGCCAAAGGAGGGGGCCCCCAGGATATCAATGTCTGCTGCGAGGGTAAAATTAAAAATCCATTATCTGGTTTAAAAATTTAATTTCTATTACCGGTTTTTATCCATAATTTTCTCTACAAAAAAAATACTCCCCTGTCAATTCATCCTGTATGGGTCAAATGATCCTCTGTTTACTTCAATTTAAGAATGCAATATCTTGCCTGAGTAGAAGAGTGGAAGTAGCGGAGGGAGCTGCTGCCAGCCTCTTTAATCAAAATGACCCGTTGGTTAGGGTTGAGGGCTGCAACTTTGTATCTTTGCAAAGCCGGTAGAAAAGATGCCTATAAAAAAAAGCCCAAAAATGCTGAGGGATGGAAAGTCTTTAGATAACTCCGGGAATATTTTCAATGGCAGGTATTTACGTCCATATTCCATTTTGTAAGCAGGCTTGTTATTACTGCAATTTTCATTTTTCGACTCAATTGAACAACAGAGAGGCTATGGTAGAGGCCATCTGTAAAGACATAGATTTGAGGCACAATTACCTGTCAGATCGCAAATTAGATACTCTGTATTTTGGCGGAGGCACACCCTCTCTACTCAGCAGGTCGATGTTGACCAGTATCTTTGACCGCATTTATACTCACTTTGAGGTCGTGGAAGGGGCAGAAATTACCTTTGAATGCAATCCAGATGACATTTCACCCGACTATTTAAATGACCTGAGTGCTCTTGGGGTCAACAGATTGTCACTGGGTATACAATCTTTTTTTGATGCCGATCTACAATTTATGCATCGGGCACACAATGGGCTTGATGCCTTAGAAAGCCTCCAATTGATAAAAAACGCCGGTTTTAACAACTACAGCCTTGACCTCATTTATGGCAGTCCAACAACCACTGACGAAATGTGGCATTACAATGTACAAAAACTGGTTGACGCGGGAGTGCCTCATATTTCGGCCTATTGTTTAACCATTGAAGACAATACTGTTTTTGGTCGGTGGCACAAACAGAAACGAATGGAGGCCATTGATGATGAAAAAGCAAGTCGGCAATTTTATTATTTATTGGACACCCTGGAAAATGCAGGATACCATGCTTATGAAATATCCAATTTTGCAAAACCAGGATTTGAGGCAGTTCATAATTCCAATTATTGGAGAGGTGTGCCTTACCTGGGAGTAGGGCCGTCGGCTCATTCTTACAATGGCACACAAAGGAATTGGTGTGTGGCCAATAAT
>JAGNSQ010000004.1:26984-71266 GCA_017987975.1 Saprospiraceae bacterium | reverse complement strand
AGCCACGTGATTCGGATTCGCTGCTGCTACATAATTAGCGTTGTGACATCCATTGCACGTATTGGGTGTATTGTTATAATTACCTCCTGCATGGCACTCCTCACAATCACTCGCTATGGAAGCATGGGCTCCTGTCAATGGATAATAAGTATTATGAACAGCAAAAGTGGCAGGTGACCAGCCAGGTGATGTAGTATGGCATGTTGCACAATTGGTTGACAAGCCAAGAGCCACGTGATTCGGATTCGCTGCTGCTACATAATTAGCGTTGTGACATCCATTGCATGTATTGGGTGTATTGCTATAATTACCTCCCGCATGGCATTGCTCACAATCATTTGCTATCGATGCATGCGCTCCAGTCAGTGGATAATAATTGTTGTGTACAGCAAAAGTGGCGGGCGACCAACCTGCGGCTGTCGTATGGCATGAAGCACAATCTGTTGACAAGCCAAGAGCCACGTGATTCGGATTAGCTGCTGCGACATAATTGTCGTTATGGCATCCATTGCAAGTATTGGGTGTATTGCTGTATCCAGCGGTATGGCATAAAGCACAATCGTTGGCAATACCGGCGTGTGCCCCTGTCAATTCATAATAATTACTATGAATGGGGAAGGTAGCAGGCGCCCAACCAGGGGCTGTGGTATGACACATAGCACAATCCGTAGGGAAATTTAAGGCTAGGTGATTGGGTTCAACTGCACCCTGAAACTCCGTATTATGGCATGAAACGCAAGCTGTTGATGTTCCCTGATAACCTGCTGAGTGGCATTCTACACAACTCAAGCCCTGGTGCGCTCCTGTAATAGGGAAGGCAGTGGCATTGTGATTAAAAGAGGAAGGGCTCGATTCTCCTTGTGGGTGACAAGCCAAACAAGCTGGGCTATTGTAAACATATCCGCCTACATCTTCGTGTTCGTCATTGGTTTCAGGGTTGGTGTGACAAGTCAGACAAGTGAAAACCGCATAATTGTTGGGGTTGGTGTGGCAATCAGTGCAGGATGTCCATTCCCCCTGGTGCTCACCACTGTATATTGGGAAGTACAAGCCATCGTGGTTGAAGGTGGCCGGTGTCCAGTTGTTTTCATTGTGGCAGGCAGCGCAATCAGTGGGGAAGTTGGCTGTTACGTGATTCGGATTGGTGGTAGCCTGGTATTCACTATTGTGGCAACCATTGCAAGTATTTGGCGTATTGGTGTAGTTTCCATTATGACACTCAGCGCAATCAGTGGCGATGGCAGCATGGGCACCATTCAATGGATAATAATCATCGTGGACGGCAAATGTTGCAGGAGCCCAACCAGGGGCTGTGGTATGACAGCTTGCGCAATCTGTTGAAAGACCCAAGGCAATGTGGTTGGGGTTTACTGCTGCTGTAAAATTAGCATTGTGACAACCATTGCATTCATTTGGCGTATTGCTGTATCCACTGCTGTGACACTGTGCACAATCATTGGCAATGGCTGCATGTACTCCGGTCAGTGCATAATAATTATCGTGTATCGGGAAAGTAGCCGGTGCCCAACCAGGTGTGGTAGTGTGACACATGGCACAATCGGTAGGCATATTTAAGGCTACGTGATTGGGTTCTACACTGGCTGTAAAATTATCCATGTGACAATCCACACAAACAGTTGTAGTCCCCTGATAACCGCTGGCATGACACTGGATACAGTCTACTCCGATGTGGCCTCCTGTTAATGGGAAGGCAGTAGTGTTATGGTTAAAAGACATGCCATTGGCCTCACCTGTGGGGTGACATGCCAGACAAGCAGCATTCGTATATACATAACCTCCCACGGTTTGGTGCTGATCATTGGTCTCCGGATTTTGGTGACAGGTGATGCAAACCACCTGGGCATAGTTAGCAGTATTGTTATGGCAATCGATGCACTGTGTCCATTGTCCATTGTGACTTCCGCTGTAAATGGGGAAATACAAGCCATCGTGGTCAAAAGTAGCCGGCATCCAGGTATTTTCATTGTGACAAGATGCACAATACGTAGGAAATTGAGCCGTCGCATGGTTGGGATTGGTAGTAGCTACATAGTTGGCATTGTGGCATCCGTTACAGGTATTAGGTGTATTGTTGTATCCCGCACTGTGACAAGAAGCACAATCATTGGCGATAGTAGCGTGAGCCCCATTCAATGGGTAATATTGATTGTGAATCGGGAAGGTAGCCGGTGCCCAACCAGGTGTGGTGGTGTGACACATGGTACAATCGGTAGGGATGTTGAGTGCCACGTGGTTGGGTTCTACACTCGCCGTGAAGTTATCCATGTGGCAATCTACACAAACTGTTGTAGTACCTTGATAACCGCTGGCATGACACTGAATACAGTCTACACCCATATGGCCTCCTGTCAACGGGAAGGCAGTAGTGTTATGGTTAAATGACATGCCGTTGGCCTCACCGGTAGGGTGACATGCCAAACAAGCTGCATTGGTATACACATAACCTCCTACGGTTTGGTGTTGATCATTGGTCTCCGGATTTTGGTGACAGGTAATACACACTACCTGCGCATAATTGGCAGGATTACTGTGACAATCTATACATTGTGTCCATTGGCCATTGTGGCTTCCACTGTAAATTGGAAAATACTGGCCATCGTGATTAAAGGTAGATGGCACCCAATTTTGTTCACTGTGACATGAAGCACAATCATTGGGAAATTGGGCCGCCACGTGATTCGGATTGGTGGTTGCCACATAATCATCATTGTGACAAGCAGCACAGGTATTGGGTGTATTGTTATAATTGCCATTGTGGCAAGTAGCACAATCATTGGCAATTGTGGCATGGGCACCATTCAAAGGATAATACTGGTTGTGAATATCAAAACTGGCAGGCGTCCAACCTGGAGCTGTTGTATGGCATTGAGCACAATCAGTTGGTATGCCAAGAGCAACGTGGTTTGGATTTACTGTGGCATTAAAATCGGTGAGGTGACAATCCATACAAGCAGTCGATGTTCCCTGGAAGCCATTGGCATGACAGCTAATACAATCTACCGTAGTGTGAGCCCCTGTTAATGGAAACTGAGTGGTATTGTGGTCAAATACTAAAGCTGCATCACCGGTAGGGTGGCAAGCCAAACAAGCATTGGATTGATAAATATAACCGGGTATACCATTGTGTTGATCATTGGTTTCCGGGTTTTGATGACAGGTCACACAGGTAAATTCTGCATAATTAGCCGGATTGGTGTGGCACTCAGTACACTGCATCCAAGTGCCCTGGTGTTTACCACTATAAATAGGGAAGTATTGCCCATCGTGATTAAAAGTGGAAGGTTGCCATGCAGTTTCAGAATGGCATGAAGCGCAGTCATTGGGAAAAAGAGCCTGGGCATGGTTGGGATCTGTGGTTGCATTATAATCCGCTTGATGACAGCCAGCACAGGTATTGGGTGTTGTATTGTAATTTCCATTATGACACGCCGCACAGTCATTGGCAATGCCGGCATGCGCTCCGTTTAAAACATAGTAATCGTTGTGATTAGGCATCGTTGCAGGTGCCCATCCCGGATTGGTCGTATGGCATTGCTTGCAATCTGTTGCAAAACCAAGACCCGCATGGTTAGGGTTGGTAGTGCCATTAAAATCCAATTGATGACAATCAACACACAGGGTAGATGTACCTTCAAAACCACCAGCGTGACAACTGATACAATCTACAGTTGTGTGGGCTCCGGTCAACGGAAACTGAGTACTATTGTGATCAAAAGCATTTTCGGCATCACCTGTTGGGTGGCAGGCAAGACAAGCATTGTCATTGTAATTATAGCCACTCACCCCGGTATGAAGATCATTGGTCTCCGGATTCTGGTGACAACTGACACAGGTAAATTCTGTATAGTTGGAAGGATTTTTGTGGCATTCGGTACACTGCATCCACACACCGTTGTGTTTCCCTGAGTAGATTGGAAAATACATGCCATCGTGATTAAAAGTGGATGGCTGCCAGGCTGCTTGTCCGTGGCAGGAAGCACAGTCCTGAGAAATCTGACTCAACTTGTGGTTAGGGTCTGTAGTAGTATTGTAATCGTCTATATGACAGCCGGCGCAATTATTGGGTGTATTGTTGTAACTGCCGTTGTGACACAGAGCACAATCATTGGCTACTGCAGCGTGTGTACCCAACAAAGGATAATAGTCATCGTGCACATCAAATCGGGCAGGGGCCCAACCGGGTTCGGTGCTATGACACGCCTTACAATCTTCAGATAAGTTCAAGGCCTGGTGGTCAGGGTCAGAGGTCGATGTAAAGTTCTCAAGGTGGCAAGACTTACACTCAATGGGTGTACCTGCATATCCGTTGGCATGGCAGGCAATACAATCCAAAATCTTGTGAGCCCCTGTCAATGGAAATTGGGTGGCATCATGGTTGAAGGCCATGTCAGCATCACCGGTAGGGTGACAAGCAAGACAGGCATTGTCCTGGTAAGTATACCCGGATACCAATTGGTGTAAATTGCTGGTCTCCGGATCTTTGTGACAAATTACACATGAAAATGAAGCATAATTATTGGGGTCTGTGTGGCACGAAGCACATGTTTCCCAGGTACCCTGGTGTTTGCCTGAATAAATAGGGAAATATTTGGCATCGTGTTCCCGGTAATCTACAGGTTTCCATCCTGGTGTTAAATCATGGCATTGTCTACAATCCGTGCCAAAGGCGAGAACGCTGTGATTGGGATTGATAGTAGCCATATAATCATTTTCATGGCAGCTAAAACAATCAGCTACAGCCGTAGAGTAATCACCGCTCTGATGGCACTTGACACAATCATCAATGGCGTGGCCTTTTTCCAGCGGAAAGAAAGTGTGATCTACTTTGTCGGTATTCCAATCGGTTATGGTCAAACTATGACAAGATGCGCAATCGGTTGAAAATCCAAACTTAACGTGATCCGGCTGCTTTGTTGCCACATAGTCCGCCCGG
The DNA here is from genome assembly GCA_017987975.1 of Saprospiraceae bacterium. GTDB lineage: Bacteria > Bacteroidota > Bacteroidia > Chitinophagales > Saprospiraceae > JADKBO01. The sequence goes on along the minus strand of JAGNSQ010000004.1, from coordinate 66,312 downwards.
TGACAGGATATACAGTCCATGCCAGTTGGTGCAAAACGCATATTGGTTTCTGTATCATGACATGCATTACAATTAACGGTAGCATGTACACCCATTAGTGGAAAAGAAGTCCTTTCATGGAGTTGTGTAACATTGTCTACTAACCAGGAATCCGCTGTGTGACAGCGAGCGCAATCATTGCCTACTGTTTGTTGGTGTACATCTGTATGACAAGAAATACAGGCATTATCAATTTTATTAAATTCAAGACTGGTATGACATGACTTACATTCCAGATCGCGATGTTGACCTGTAAGAGAAAACCCTGTGCTGTCATGAGAAAATTGAGCTTTGTTGGAGTATGTCCAGCTTTCCGGACTGTGACACTTGGCACAATCCATAGCAAAGCCAGCGCCATGGGGTGACGTTTGTGCTGATAACTGGATCACCAGCACCATCAAAATATATATTATTGATGGCAGTCTACGCATGCAAATTTTTCTATTTTATAATTGACAGTTTTTTTGCCTTCAACCATTGTTTCTTTATGACATTTTATACAGGCTACGACCTTATGTTCTCCTTCTAATTTAAACTGAGTGAGATTATGATCAAACTTATCGGCCTTCCATTCTTTGAAGCCGTGGCACCGGCTGCAATCTGTTTTACCTTCTACTTCAAACTGGGTGCCGTGTATATTATCATGACAGGTAACGCATTCGCCATCTAAATCCCTAAAGCGCTGTATCCTTGTACCTGTTTTTGTATCCATGTGGCATTGTCCGCAACTGATGGTAGCATGTTTACCTTCCAGAGCCCAGTCAGTGAGGCTATGGTCAAAATTGCCGGCCAGCCATGAATCTGTATTGTGACAGGTTTTACAAGAATTTTGGCCATAATATTTTTCATCCATATAATTTTTATGGATGTCTTCATGGCATGATTTACATTCTTGCTGGGGGATGTTAAATTCCCACTTATTTTCTTTCCAGTGACAAGCGTTACAAGGAGTTGCTAAGTGTGCACCATTTAACACAAAGCTGCTCTTCTCATGCTGCTCAATGGTAAATGTAGAGGGCATAAAGCCTTGTTCGTTGTGGCAGCTGGCACAATCAGGATAGCGATCTTTTTTAGTTGCAAAATCGCCTTCATGGTGATCTTTGTGACATGATGCACATTGATCATGGGCCATGGGTGTGGTCAGATCTTGTTTATGACAGGTACGACAATCCACTTTCTGGTGTTTGCCTAATAAGGCAAAACCGGTAGAACTGTGATCAAAATTATCTAATTGGGGTGTTTTGCCTGACTTAAATGAGTTCTGATTATGGCAATCAAGACATTTGCTTCCAAATTTGTCTTCATGCACATCTTTGTGGCAGGTGCGACAATCATTGGCGTCTTTGCTCTTAAACTCTTTAAAATGCCCTCCCAAGCCAAAACTTTTCTCATGGCAGGCTTTACAATCTATCTTTTGGTGCCTGCCTACCAGGGTAAATCCTGTAACATTATGATTGAAGCCGGGACCTGCCGTTATTTTATGAAAAGATTCTTCATTGTGGCACGCCTTACATTGAGTGCCAAATTCACCTTTATGTACATCGTTGTGGCAATTGCTACAATTTTTAAATGAGGCCACTGCAAATTTTTGAAACTCCTTGCCATTGCGCATTTCTACTTTGTGGCATGAGGCACAATCAACTGTCTTGTGCGCGCCCAGCAAAGGGAATTCTGTTTTGGCATGATTAAATAGACTCGCAGGTTTAAACTTGGTAAAATTGTGGCATGAAGCACAATCCGAAGACATTGTTTTTTGGTGATAATCTTCATGGCAACTCATGCACTTGGTTTCCAGGCCCAGAAAAGTTTCCGGCTTTTTTTTGAGGGTTGCAGAGGCTATATTATCTGGTTTATGACACTTTGCACAATCAGAAATTTTGTGCCCTCCTTTGAGCTCATAGCCGGTAAGCTTATGGTCAAAGGTCTTTTTATCAAACCTCACCATGTCAAAGTTGAGCCCATGGTGTTCACTGTGACAGGTAATGCATTCTTTTCCTTTAACAGCTGATGAAACGTGATATCCCTTTTTGGAAGAAATTCGGCCTTTCAATTCTTTATGACAGTCAAGACATTTTTGCTCGGATATTTTTGCACCAATAGTGTGGCACTGCGTACAATTGGCCAGCCCTTCCAGTTTTGAATGCGCTTTTGTCAATTTACCGGGTGATAACTGCGCCCATGCAGCACCAGAGCAAAGGACCAGGAGGGTCATCATTGCTGACTGCAGTAGCTTCGTTATGTTATACCCGATTATCATCCTACTCTTTTGTGCGATTTTACGGTGTATCCAAAACGTTTTTGTATTTCAATTCCAGATTTCTGCAAAAACTGAGTGGGCAATTCACCCCCCGCAAAGATATAGACCAGGTCGTTGGCAAGTTTGAATTCTCCCTCAGAACCCGTCATCATCACGTGGTCATTTTCTATATTTAATACGTTGGAATTAAAAGCTACCTCCAACAACTGGGTTTTGATCGCATTCTGTATGCTGATTTCGTTTTTGGGTTTTAAACGACTGAATTTTTCACTTCGATAAGATAGGGTAACCTTATTGCCCTGGGCTAATAAGATAGCGCTTTCTATTGCCGAATCTCCCCCGCCAACTACCAATACATTTTTACCTTGGATGAGCTCAGGTTCCAGCAAACGGTAAGCTACTTTTTCCATTTGTTCACCTGGCACTCCCAGCTTGCGGGGTGTACCTCGCCTTCCTATGGCAAGCAATACTTTGTGGGTATGAAACTGTTCTCCATCGTGGGTAGTTACAACAAAGTTGTGGTCTCTTTTGGAAATGGCCTCTACTTTAGATTGCTCTCTAACTTCAATGTTGTGTTTGTGAATCACATCATTCCAAAGGGTGAGCAATTCGGTCTTACTGGTCTCAAATAATTTAACCTTACCATGGCCCGGAAGGTCCATCGGATTGGTCATCACAACCTTTGCCCGTGGAAAATTAAAAACTGTTCCACCCAAACTATCCTGTTCTAAAACTACTGCCTTCAGTCCGTTTAACTTGGCTTGAACCGAAGCGGAGATGCCCGCCGGACCAGCTCCCACAATTACCAAATCGTAGGTGGCACCATGATTTTTTTCAGTTGATTTTTTAATCTCATCGGCCGCTTGTTTACCTTGCTCCACACTGTTTTTAATCAGGCCCATGCCTCCCAATTCGCCGGCGATAAAAATACCCTGAACATTGGTTTCAAAATTCTGATTGACGTGTGGCAAATCAACTCCCCGCTTCTCTGTGCCTATTCTGAGCGAAATGGCTTCTACCGGGCAGGCGTGAAAGCATGCTCCATGACCTACACATTTGGAGGCATTGATCAGGGTGGCCCTACCATTACGAATACCCAGAATATCATGTTCCGGGCAAGCAATAATGCAGGCACCGCTCTTGATACAGGTATTCAAATCGATGTAAGGATGCAGCGATACCGGCTCATGAACTCCCTCCGCTATGGCTTTTTCAATTTTAACGCCAACCTCTTTTGATTCATTTTTCAGCTTGCGCAAATAAATCATAAGAATGAGCCCACACATTAGTGCAGCCACAGCATAAATTCCTATTTCTTCTATTGACCAGCCCATGTTAAAAGATCCATTTATAGCCAAAAGCAAGGGTCACGCCTACATGGATGACCATAATGATAAGCATGATGAGGGCAAAAGGCAGGTGGGCAATGTGCCAGTACCTAAACAATTTTTGCATCAACATGAGTCTTTCAATTTTTCGCTGTATGCCCAATTCTGTAGATATCAATCCTGTAATGATACGATTGTTACGGGTAGATATATTCCAGGACTTCAACTGATTGGCAAAATGTGATTTGAGTTGATAGTCCCTCATGTAGGTTTTTAGAAATCCGGGATTGCCCTGATTTTTTCTTTCCTGAATTACGTCGTGCCATGCTTGCAATACTTCGTCTGAATGCTCACCTGCTTCTTCTCTCACGCGATAGGCAATATCTTCCTGCATTTCACCAATCTCTGCAATACTCAATTCTCTACCCTGGATGGTGCGGGGAATCTGCAAATATATAAACCTGCCTATTACACCACTCGCAACAACAGCCACCATGCTCCAAAAACTTATTGACACAATGCCACCAAACTTAAAGGAGGTATGGAAAAGAATCATAATAGGACCCAGTGTACACAAAAAGATATGAAACTCCAACCAATGTTTTAGCACCCCAATCCTGGATAATATACGATACCTCTTACGCGCCATGTATCCAAACACTCCGATCAAAATGAGCAGGGTACCTATAATACCTAAACCATGGCCATAAACTCCGCTTGGCTTTAGGTCACCATGGTCAGTATGGTAGAAACGCTCTTCCATACTGGTATTGTAATACGAGGCGCCATAGTAAAACAGATAAATAGTTACTGCTATTACTATGAGCGTTAACGTAGCAAGGTAAATGCTATGTGCGGTTTTATTCATTAATTTAATTAAAAAGAAAAGGTAAGCTATTAGCTAAATGAAGGTCCCGAAGTTATTCCTAAGAAAGAAGTTTGGGCGGTTGCCAGGTATCTGCTTCATCTGCAGAAGTGAAGTGATTGTTAAATATAAACCTGGTTTTGTTAATCATAGTAGAATGAGTATCAACTACCAACAAATCATACATCTGTTTGGGTACAACTGACAACATGATTGTGTTAGATTGATTCTCTGATTTGAAAGGCAACTTCATGTCTTTTTCTGCATCGGGGTAGACCTTTAAGCAGTTGCCGTAATGATGGTCAATGAAGTCGAAAAAATCCATGCTGGCATCGGCCAATTTGTGTTCACAGTAGTGATCCCACAAATATGGTAATTTCGCCCATTCCGAAATTGGAACAATAGCCGAAATATAAAAAATGAGTAGTAGCGTAGCCAATCGCTGTTTCATGGCTTAAAGATAGCAAAATTAAATTCTGTGCCGCACCTATGGTTTACCCCTAATTTTCAATATTTGTTATCACAAATAAAAATAATCAAAATTTTATACTGTTTACAATCCAAATAACCTATTTTATTTCAACTTTAAATCACTAGTCATCATAATCCAAATTTAAATTGTATTTAATAGTCTTGCCAAATTTACCCAATCGGACATTATCAATCTGTAATGTCCGTCCACATTTGAACTTTTGCCTGCTTTTGTGATTGGAATGCTAATTCAGAAATCTTATCTTGCAACCAACAATCTGATGGTATGCACACCGCTAAAAACTATTCGCTCAAAGAGGTCATTCTGTGGACCCGTAGAGATATATACTTCCATTTTGTGGTTGCTTTTGTGGCTACCTCTATCTATCATTTTTTAAACTGCCGGTGGATTGCCATACCCTGGTTGCCCATAGCCCTAATGGGTACTGCCGTTGCCTTTGTAGTAGGTTTTAAAAACAATGCGTCTTACGACCGCCTTTGGGAAGCCCGTCGCATCTGGGGTGCTATCGTCAATGCCAGCAGAAGTTGGGGCATCATGGTTCAGGACTATGTTACCAATCGCCATGCCACTACAAGCCTCAACGATGAGGAATTGTCAATGGTAAAACGCCGATTGATTGACCGGCATATAGCCTGGCTGACAGCTCTACGGTACCAGCTTAGAGAACCCAGAGTATGGGAATCACGCCACCAGGTCCACAACATCGAATACCGGAATCGCACTTATTCGGTCGACGAACATTCTGTACCCATTGATGAAGCCATCGCCCCATTTGTTGTGGATGAAGAATGCACCCTGGTAAGTAAAAAAACCAATAAGGCAGCCCAGATTCTGGCCCTTCAATCTAGCCATCTCAAACAACTGCTCGAACTCGGCTACATCGAGGATTTTCGACATATGGAAATGGAAAGAATCATTGTTGAATTGTACAACCAACAAGGTGCTTCTGAAAGAATTAAAAACTTTCCCTATCCCCGCCAGTTTGCTACCCTTAATCTCTATTTTATCAAGGCCTTCGTTGTGTTGATTCCCTTCGGCATGCTGCAGGAATTTGATAAGCTGGGCGACAACCTGATCTGGCTCAACATTCCTTTTTCTATCCTCTCAGCCTGGCTCTTTACCACCCTAGAAAAAATAGGCGAAGTCACCGAAAGCCCATTTGAAGGCAGTGCCAACGATGTGCCGATCACTGCTATGGCAAGGGGAATAGAAATTGACCTCAAAGAGATGTTCAATTATGAAGAAATACCAGATCCTATCAAGCCAGTCAACAATATTTTACTATAAAAACCACTCATATGCACCTTTCAAAAATATTTGAAAACAATGAAAAATGGGTCCAGGACAGGATTGCCGAAGACCCCTTCTATTTTGATAAACTTTCTAAAGGACAAAACCCGGAATACCTTTATATTGGCTGTTCGGATAGTAGGGTAACAGCAGAAGAAATCATGGGCCTGGTGCCGGGTGAAATTTTTGTCCACCGCAACATTGCCAATATGGTGGTAAGCATCGACCTCAACGCCATGTCGGTAATCAACTATGCCATAGACCACCTTAAGGTAAAACACGTCATCGTTTGTGGCCACTATCATTGCGGAGGAGTCAAAGCCGCCATGCAAAGCAAGGACATGGGCATTCTGAATCCGTGGCTCAGAAACATAAGAGATGTTTACCGCACGTACCAGGATGAACTCAACACCTATATCAACGAAGATGATCGCTACAACCGATTAATCGAACTGAATGTGCAGGAACAATGCATCAATCTCATCAAAACAGCTTCTGTGCAAAAAGCTCATAAAGAATGGGGCCTGTTGGTCCATGGCTGGATTTTTGATGTTCATTCTGGAAAATTAGTAGACTTAAATATCGATTTCTCAAAAATTTTGTCAAAAATTATGGAAATCTACAGGCTCCAATAAACCAAGTCTGCTTCTCTTTTTATGCCAAAACAACAAACGGAATATCTGGTAGACCTTGTCTATTCTCTTTCCAAGTCTGAAAAGCGAAACTTTCGGCTATTTGCAGGAAGGCTGGGCAATGCGGATGAAAAGTTGTTTCTCCAGCTTTTTGATTTTATTGATGACAATCGCGATTACAATGAGTCTTTGTTGCTTCAAAAAGTTCCGGGAATTAAAAAATCCCAACTTCCTAATCTCAAGGCACACTTGTACCGACAGCTGTTGGGCAGTTTGCGCTGGCTGGGTCGCACTACGTACGAAGATATTGCAGCCCGCGAATGGATAGACCATGCCCGTATCCTACTTGCCAAAGGCATGCAGAAAGCAGCCCTGGAGAGCATAGAAAAGGCTAAAAAATCAGCTCTCACCGTTCACAACCAACCCCTGTTGTACCATGCCCTCGATTTTGAAAGATTTATTGAGAATCAATTTGTCACCGGCAATAATCCAGTCATTGCAGACAGGTTGAAAAAACAAGGCGACGACCTGGTCAGAAACCTGGTAACCGGCAATGAGTACAGCAATCTGTCAATGGCCCTTTATACGCTCTATCTTAAACATGGTTATGTAAAGGATCAAAAAGACTTCGATTACATCCATGCCTTTTTTCAAGCCAATTTACCGCAAAAAAGCACCAAAAATTTGGACTTTTATGAAAAGGTCTACCTCTTTCAATGCCAGGTGTGGTATCACCACATGATCCAGGATTTTGTCGGCTATTACAAATATTCTCAAAAATGGGTGGATTGTTTTGAGTCAGATCCCAAAATGATTCTGACGGATACCACCATGTATTTGAAGGGTATGCACAATACACTCAACGCACTTTATATGGCCGGCAAAAGAGATAAGTTTAAATCTTACTTTCACAAATATAAAAGCTTTGGCGACCATCCTCCCATCAGGTTAAGTGAAAACGACCGGTCCAACTATCAAATGTATTATCATCTGCATCTGCTCAATGAAATCTTCCTCACCGGACAATTTGTAAGTGGCAAAAACAATTGTAAGCCCCTCGAAGATCTTTTGAAAAAAAATGAAATGCAATGGGACGAGAGTCGCATCATTGTGCTGCACTACAAACTGGCTTGCGTTTATTTTGGAGCAAATGATTATAGCCAGGCCCTCACCTATCTCAACCTCATTATCAATGCGCCATCGTCTAAAATCAGGCAAGACATCCAATGTTTTGCTCGATTTCTATGCCTCATTGTTCACTACGAATTGGGCAATGACGTGTTAATGAGTTATCAGATACGTTCGGTTTTTCGCTTTTTAAGCAACATGGAAGACATGCAGGGTGTGCAGCGGGAGATCCTTTCTTTTTTGAGAAAAACACCGGCCATCTTCCCAACAGAAGTGAAAAAGGAGTTTAAAAGTTTGAGAGCCAAATTACTGCCCTACAGTGAACACCCCTATGAAAAAAGACCCTTCCTGTACCTCGATATCATTGCTTGGCTGGATGCCAAAATCAATGGAACCACCGTGCAGGAAGAGGTTTTGAAAAAAATCAAATGATTAGCTTCCTTTGATCTTAAATCGGATAAAACCACATTGTTTGGGATATTCTGAATCTTCAAACCAAAATTCTTTTGCCTTTCTGATGGCCAGTGACACCAGGCTGTTTTGGCTTAAAGTTGATTTGGAAGCTACAAATTCTGCATAGTCAACCCTTCCCTCTGCGTTCACACAGATTTCCACAGTAACCAATCCATCTTTTTCTGCCAGTATTAGTATGCTTGGGCGCTCTAAAACCCTGCGCTTGCCCAAGCCCTGCCCAAATAACTCGAGGGTAAGCTCTTCATCGATAACAATGCTGTTGATGGTATTGTCTTCATCTGGTATCAAAAGATCTCCGCCAATGTTGGTTTGTTCGCCACTCTGGCTTTCAGCATTTTCTGTTTTGGTGGAATCAGTTTGTTCTTGTTTTCCATCTGAAATCACTTCACCTTCTGCAACCACACTTGTATCTGTGCCAACTGTTCCCGGATTCACTTCTTCATGGTGGGTAGCATCATTATCATCTGAATGCGTTGCATCATTATGGGTTGGTATTTGTTGCACCGGCACTTCGGTTTTAGCTCCACAGAGTTTGCGCGCATTGATAGCAGCCTTGGTACTTCCCAACCTGGCAGCAGCCTGCCATTCTTCGCAGGCACTAATTTTTTGATTTTTCCTTTCTAAAATTTCAGCTTTGATTTCATGTACCCTAAAATCAGATTCTCCTAATGCTGTAGCAGCAATGAGTGAATTTAACGCAGGATCATCATTGCCCATGGCATACTCTGATTTGCCTAAAATGGAAGCCGCTTTGGCCGTAATGCCGTGACTGGTGATGTACTCCATGGCATCGTTTTTGGCTCCTTTGTATGCCGCCAGCTTGTATTTAGTTTCAGCTCTTAACAAAAGTGCATTCTTATAATTAGGGTTTTCCAGAATTACGGCATTCAATTCTTTGATCGCATCTTCAAAGCGCTCTGTATTGATGAGGTATTCTGCTTTAACCAATTTAAATCCTATTTCTTCATCGATTGGTTGCGCCTGCAAGTCTATTGCCAGACAGGCAAATAATACCCATAAAAAAGTTAATCGTTTCATTTATTGGTGATTTATGTTAAGTATAACGTGACTTTTCACGGTACAAGTGTTAATGATTTTATAATTTCAGCTTTAATCCATTTTAATAAGCTGTTGCTGAATCCTGCCTCCCTCACTCTCCATGACTACAAAATAGATTCCGGCCTGCAAATCTCTCAGATCCAATACTTCTTGTTTAGCAACTGACAGCCAGGTCTTGATAGTCTTACCTGTCTGATCCAACAGGGTCATTTTTCTACCAGCCTCCGGCGTTACCAAAGTGGTTTGGAAGTTGGCCGGATTGGGCGTTATTATCAAGGAAGGATCTTCCTCTAAATCAGCTTGTGGCTCTGTGTTTTGAATCAACTGGGTGGGAATAAAGACCCCTGCATCCAGATCAAAAAATTTGGCACCATGGGCCAATGATATCAAAGGGGTCAAACCATTGGCATCGGCATCAGAATCTGTGGTTTCATCGCCCTGGTCTATTATAGTGAAAACATAGGGCGTTTCTATAATAAACTGTGTATAATAAAGCCCCTGTGCCAGATCATTAAACTGGTAAAATCCTTCTTCATTGGTAGATCCTGTTGCAACCAGGCTGCCGTTGGATTTAAACAGATGGACTACTACATCAAATACACCTGGCTCTCCGATGTCCTGAATACCGTTTTTGTTTTCGTCCAACCAAACAAAATTGCCTATACAACCAGGCAAGAAAATACCGGCATCTACGTGATTGATTACTTGACCTGGTAAGACAGTTACAGCCGGTGTTACTCCAGCTCCATCAATATCAGAATCCAACTCATCGTCACCTATATCCTGTGGTACCACCTGGTATTGCGCTGGAGTTATAAATTCAAGAAAATAAGATCCCGGTCTAACATTGGTAAATAGATACTGCCCCTGTACTCCGGATGCAACATTGGTAAAACTTTGGGTGGTTTTCACCAATTGCCCGGCATCATTATAAAGGTTGATAACTACACTATCCTTTCCTGGCTCTCCACTGTTTTGAATGCCATTAGCGTTAAAATCTATCCATACAAAATCACCAATGCTTCCATTTTTCACAAATCCCGCATCCAGGTCATTTCGTGAAGCAGGTGCCGGAAAGAAAAACAAATCGCTTCGACCATCTTCATTGATATCACTGTCAATGGCCGAACCACCGGCTTGTTTTTTGGCGCTGCTATAACCCGTTGGCAGATCAAATACCATGCGATAATTGCCGGCAGGAATGCGCACCATCTGGTACATGCCCGTTGCATCAGTGGTGGTAGTTTTTATTATTTTATTGTCATTGCGTACTACCGATACTTTTACACCTGTCATGCCTGGTTCCTGTGCATCCTGAAGACCGTTATCATTGAGATCATCCCAAACAAAATCGCCTACCCGCAATTCATTAGTCACACCCAAATCAACGGCAAGGGTATCAGCAGATATGCCTAAATAAAAGAGCAGGGTTGCATCTTGTCGATATCCATCGCTAAAGTCTGAATCTATGGTAAAGTCACTGCCCTCTTTATAAAATGTGTAGGTCATTCCGGCAGCCAATTCTGCTTTAACGTAATAAAAACCTTCAATCAACTGATCAAAAATATATTTACCCTCAGCATCTGTTGTTGTTTGTTTTACAAGACTGTCGTCGCTTTTGTATAAACCCATGGTCATACCTTCCACCGGTAGTTCTCCCACTATGCGCTGGCCATCTATGATGTTTTCTGTCCACACCTGACCTCTGATCGATGAAATGGCTGGTGTTCTGAAAACCAGGCCAAAGTCCTGGTTGTCTACAGTTTGATCTTTTCGTATGGCTATTGCATCTGAAAATGCATAGGTATTTGAACTCAATAGTACATCAGAGTCTATGTCTTCCTGACTTCCACCCCCTGCGTTCTGAAAAGTGAAAACATAAAACAAAGGTCTTTTAACCCTCATCTTGTAATCGCCTACAGGAATCTTGTCAAAGGCAAATCTTCCCTGTTCGCCATTTATTTCTCTGGTGGTATCACTGGCTACCACGTTGTCAAATTGATCAATCAGACTTACCTGGATGTCATTCAATGCTTCTATGGCATCGTCATTGAGTCCGTTTTCATTTTCATCCACAAAGCCTTCTCCTTGCATTTTTCCAAAGCCCCGGTACCCTCCGTTGATACCTCCAATCACCAAACATTCTCCCACCAAAATGGTATCTGTAAAGCCATCTGCATTGATGTCGCTATCTATTAAGGTATCCAGTCCCGCAACTTGCAGGTAGGTGATGGTATAATTACTATCCGTGTTTGCATATTGAACAACAAACTTTCCAGGTAGCAAAGGACCAAATATATACAGTCCGTTTTCATCAGTAAGGGTGCTGTCTACGGCGACTCCATTTGACCACAATATCACTTTTATGTCTCTTAATACGGTGTCAGTTGCTGCAAGAGCTCCATCGCCATCTCTGTCCTCCCAGGCAGTACCGCTGAGGTATGATCTTATATCGTAGTATCCGGCATCAATGCCAGCTTCGATAGCGCCATTGTTTACTGTTATGTAATGGGTGCTACCTCTTCCGTTTTCATGGGTAACATCTGAATTTAAAAACAAAGGATCCGGCATTACAAATGTCAATTCAGGGAAGGTGTCAAAGACTACATAATACAAACCGCTATTGACCGGAAAAAAGGAATAGCTGCCGGTAAAGTCAGTTTGTGTAGTCTTTATCAATTGTCCCAGTCCGTCATAGAGATATACATTCACCAATGGTAAAACGTCATCATCTTGATCCCTCTCTTTATTTTTATTCAAATCTTTCCAGGCAACACCTTCTATACCTCCTCCTTTAAAAGCAAAGCCACCGTTGATGGTGAGTAAATCTTCGTTGGGCAAGGCGGTCAATACATCTGTAATTCCATCTGCATTGGCATACGAGCCAATAATGGGATCTACACCTTTGATCGTAAAATCAAAATTGGGATTGGTTTGAAACTTGATTTTATAATTGCCCCTTGGCAGTTTGTCGAAGCTGTAATATCCCGTTGGATCTGTTCCTGTGGTGGTAGATGCAAGGCTTAATCCTGCTTCATCCAATAATTCAACAGAAATGTTTGGAATACCGGGCTCTGTTACTCCCCGCAATCCATCTTTGGCAAAATCAAACCAGGCAAAACCAGCGATGGATGACCGATAAGTTATACCTGCATAAACATCGTTGATATCGGTGGCCGCCTGAACCGTTACAACCTGGGTTAATCCAATATCGGTGGTACCCAAGGCGTCGCTGTCTGCATCTTCACTGCCAACATTTGCGTCTGTAAATTGAAGACTGTCTCCAATAAAAAATTTGATGGTATATTCTCCCGGCAAAACATCGTCAAAACAATATTTGCCATCTAAAGCTGTTGTAGTTTGAGAAAGAGGAATAAAGTTTTGGTCCTGCAATTCTATAATAACATTGGCTATGCCGGTTTCATTGAGGGTATACCTTCCATCTGCATTTTCATCTGCAAACACAATGCCGCATAACTTGGATTGGGGTTTGTACTCAAAGCCCAGATCCAGGTCCATTAGGTTGTCACCCGAAATGAGAGTAAATAGCTCAGTTCTGAATTCTCCATTACCCATGTCTTTTAATATAGAACCTGCGCCTTCAAGTGTTGGAAAATATCCTCTAATGGGTTGAGTGGTCAGATAATAATTTCCCGGCTCCAACCCACAAAATTCATATTGGCCGGTTTCATCGCTGATAAAAATTTGCTGTTGCACACCAGCTTCATTATACAACACTACCATGACATCCTTCAGCCCTGCATCGCCTGCATCCTGTTTTCCATCGCCATTTTGATCCAACCAGATAAAATCACCAATACAACTTTCTACATACATGCCTGCATCTATGTCCAGATTGCTGTTCTGTCCGGTTAGTAAAAGCAATCCTGTGGAACCTGCATTGTTGATATCACTGTTGGTGGAGGGATCTGTTAATATCGATTGGGTAGCACTATAGGGTGCAGCCACCTCAAAAGTCATTTCTATATCAATAGAGGGGAGCCCACTCAAAAGGTATTTTCCATCTGCTCCAGTAAGGGTTTCTGCCAGCAAGTTTCCTGAAGCATCCACTGCTCTTACCGCCACGCCTTCGATACCCGGTTCTCCGGCATCCTGGAGGCCATTGTAATTCAGATCCTCCCAGACAAAATCTCCCAACTCTAAAGACAAGGTAAGTCCCGCATCGACATCCTTATTATCAATGCCCAAAGGCAACACTAAATCAGTAGCCAGCCCATCAGGGTTGATGTCGCTGTCGAGTGTTGGTGTTCCTTGTTGGATTCTTGTTGCTATTGATCCCTGAGGTATGGATACCAGGATTTGATACTGGCCCACTGGAAGTTTATCAAATTTGTACCTGCCATCTGCATCGGTCGTAGTTTGATTCAGGGCAATGCCGGATTCATCGTTTAAGGTTACCACTATACCTTCTATGCCGGGCTCTCCTGTGTCCTGGATACCATTGTAATCAGCATCTCTCCACACCCGGTCTCCGATACAGCTACGCCTGCATACTCCTGCATAAACGTTGGTCAATGAATCTCCCGCCAGCAAATCAATGAGATTGGTAAAGCCAATGCCTATGCGATCCTGGATATCTGAATCTATATCATCGGTGCCAACGTCAGCATCTGTATATTGTAAACTGTCAGCAATAGAACAGGAAATAAAATATCCTCCCTGTTGCAGGTTATCAAATTGATAGAATCCATCAGCATCTGTAGTAATCGTACTTACTACTTGAAGATTTCCACGAATAAGGGTTACTTCTATAGCAGGAATACCAGGCTCGTTATTGTCTCTAGCTCCATTGTTGTTGAAATCGCGAAACACATAACCTCCCACAGCACTGTTGATTTCAATATAGCCAAGGTCATTGTCACTCACATTCTGATTAGAGCTTAGGGTAACTGCCTGCGAAACAAACATGCCATTTACCGTTTCCAACTTCGAAGTACCAGTACCTGTAAGGAGCTGGGTGGGTTCTGTAAACGGCGGTAAAATTATCTTAACACTGTATTGTCCCGGGACCAGAGAATCAAAAAGATACTGACCACCTGCATTGGTGATAGTTGTGTCAATAACCTGACCCAAATCATTTAAAAGGTAGAGTGTCAGATCTGGTGTGCCAGGTTCTTGTGGAGATTGTATGCCGTCATTGTTGAGGTCATTCCACACAAAATCACCGATCGATCCTAGGCGATAAAATCCGGCATCAATAGTAAGCTGGCTGGAAGTGTTTTGAAAATTGATCAGTCCGGTTCTGCCATTGATTTGGATGTCACTATCTGAAACCGTATTGCCTTGCTGCAACCTGGTGGGTAAATAGGATGTGCCGGCCACAAATTCCAATTCATACTGAGCTGCGGGTACATTGTCAAATGAATATTTTCCTCCGGCATCACTTACCACACTTTGTACCAGGATGCCGGCTGCGTTGTAAAGCTTTACCGTTACATTGGCAATACCAGGTTCTCCACTGTCCTGGATGCCATTGTAGTTAAGATCTTCCCAAACAAAATCACCTATCTTCAATTTTTTAACAAGGCCAAAATCGAGATCGGTCCTGTTGCTGCCAAATGGCAGAAATAGGGTTTCTGATCGATTATTGCCACTGATAAAGTCACTGTTATTCAGTGGATCACCTGAGTTGCTAATCGTGGTTAGATAGTCAGAGGGCAGTCGCACTATTACATAGTAATTGCCTTCTGTAATATTAGTAAACAGGTATTGTCCGGCAGCATTGGTTATTACGGATTGCACCAATAGGTTGTCGCTGTTGTACAATTCAACTTTTACATCTTTGATACCAGGTTCGCCATTTTCCTGGAGGCCATTGTAATTGATGTCATTCCAAACAAAATTGCCGAGGGTAGACGGAGTACAATTGCGAATGCGTATGTCTCTGCAGCAACTACCCAGGTATTCGTTTTGATAACCATATATGTCAACACAAAACGGATAAATGCCGGGCTGGGCATAGGAAGCTTTAAAATCAACGATGTAGTTATTTGTACTTTTAGATGTCCACTCAAAGCCCTCCGGCACTTTCCACATGTATTTGCATCCATCAGGTCTTTGATCTACATACACCGAAAACACATCCGTTAGGCAGAAAGTAGCAAGTGGGGTATAACTTATTTCTATGGTTACTGCATCTATATTTGCCTCAACACTTTGGGTTGAAAAATTGATAAGTTGAATCTCAATACCAAATGTTGGATCATTTACCATTGCCGGTGTCCAATTGACGCCCCATAGATAATCAGTATATCCGTAGCTCCACTTTTTGTCAACGCTGCTTTTTGCCCACGCATTCATAGCATTGTAAGCCTTGCCCGCCATATTTGCAGATACCGTACTTCCGGATACCAGCCGAATACCAAATTCTTTTAAAGTTCCTTCTCCTTGTCGCTTTCCTTCCACATTTACTTTGATACCATGGATGGTGGCTCCTTGAGGTATATTTATTCCAGTTTGAGAAAGCCTAAGTGTGGAGCTGTAAAACTGTCCATTAAGTACAACCTTGGCATGGGCATCATCTGCCACCAAAGCTTTACCAATATCTTGCCACTCCTTTTGAGAAAAAGAAGTGAACTGTTCTGCCTTCGTTGGCTTTGACAGCGTGGATAAAGGAAGAGGTTCTTCTGCCACCCTGACCGTGCAGTTTGATTGCGCTTTAGCATTACCCAAAATGATGAATAAAAAAGAAAAAGGCAATAGTTGCCTGATCAGGCTGTAGTGTTCTCTGCGTAGACCCATGGTAATGAGCAAAATAATATATTAACAATATTGTTAATCGGTAATCAGGGCATCAGTACGCAAATATATATAAAATTTTTAAATATGTGTCGGATTTTTGTCATTTATTGATAATTAAGTAGTTAAATTGGGGTAAACCACTAATACATCGACCAATTTTGACAAATTTTTAAAATTTAAGAAAAAAAGAACCATCTCCTTCTATCTTTGTTCGATTAAGTTTAAAATACAAATTCGTGCAACTCAATCCTGGCAATATCGCCCCCAATTTTACCCTACCTTCATCAGATAGGACCAAAATCACATTGTCGGAATACAAAGGACAAAACGTGGTTTTACTTTTTTTCCCCTTCGCATTCACAGGTGTTTGTACCAAGGAATTGTGCGATATCCGTGATCACAAATCAATGTATGACGGTCTGGATGCACAGGTCTTTGCTATTTCCGTCGATGCTCCTGCTACCTTAGCAGCATTCAAAGAAGCACAAGGGTATAACTTTCCTCTTCTTAGTGATTTCAACAAAGCAGTTTCTATCCAATATGGAGCGTTATATACTGAATTTGCGGGAGGGTTAAAAGGTGTTTCGAAACGTGCTGCATTTGTAATTGATCGTTTTGGAAAAATTAGGTATGCAGAAGTTTTGGAAAATGCCGGCGAGCTTCCTAATTTTGTTGCCATTCAGCAATTATTGCAAACCCTAAAGGATTAAATATGAATCCACACCACAGTCACAAGTTTGAAGAATCGGAAGAACAGTTGGTCTTAGACCAAACGACTGAAGGCACCGTGGCTTACCTGATCATATACAACGATGATCACAATACTTTTGACTGGGTGATCCAATGCCTGATGGATGTATGTAACCATACACACGAACAATCTGAACAACTTTCACTGATCATCCACTTCAAGGGCAAGGCAACTGTAAAAACAGGTCCGTTTGATTCACTCAAACCCATGAAAGATGCCCTTCTTGACCGCGGGCTGTCTGCTGTTATTGAAACCGAAGTAGAAAGCAGGTAAATTCGTCTGACCAACACCAGACCTCGTATATAAATATTAATGCTTTATCATTCGCCAAGGGTAATTCTCTACAACAACCAGGATGGCACAATGCCCCACCCGTATATGGCAGATGAGCAGGGTCTTTTGTGCTATGCATTTATGGATGACCCCACCACTTTGCTCAATTGTTATCGCTTTGGCATTTTTCCATGGGACAATGTTGATAAGATAGGCGCCTTTTACTTCCCCACCAAAAGATATGTGATCGAACCACGCCTCATCAAAATACCCAAAAGCATCCGCAGTTATTTCAATAACAATAGATTCACCACTACCTTCGATACCCAATTTGAAACCGTTATCAGTCATTGTGCCAGAGCCAAAAGAAAGGACCAGGCTTCTACCTGGATCTCAGACCAGTTTGTTAAGGTGTATACCAAAATGTTTCTTCAAGGCCATGCCCACAGTGTAGAAGTATGGCAGGAAGGTAAACTGGTAGGTGGCCTTTATGGTGTAGCGGTTGGTAAAGTCTTTACCGGAGAGTCAATGTTTAGCCTCACTTCCAATGCCTCCCGTTTTGCCATGATATCGCTGGCCAGGTTTTTGGAAAGTCACCAATTTAGTTTAATCGATTGTCAGGTGTTCAATCCTTACTTAGCCAGTTTTGGGGGCATGGAAATACCTTCTCCCGTTTTTTTTGAACACATGAAAAATAATTTTTTAGAGCCCGACCTCGCAGGGCCATGGACTAAACGCTGATGTAGGGCTTTGATGGTCATGAATAATTTTAGCTTTTAAGTATTAATACCTCAGGATTTTTTCTTCTATTTTCCCGACATACTATCCCCAATACCGGCATTTCGTCGATAAAATGCAAACAATTTCAAAAAGCCCTGTAACATTTTTTTAACCATAAGCGTCAAGGAAGAGTTAAGACAATATGCGCAAATCTTGTCAATCAACAAGACCTTCGGGAAACCGAATTGTAAACACTTTTCAAAATCTAAACAACCATCTATCATGAGATCTATATTCTTTTTGGCCTGCCTACTATTTACAAGTTTTTCGTATACTCAAAATTTTATTGAAACCAATTATGCTCACCTTCTTGACCGTGAAGACATCACGCGTGTCCAGGTGGGAGAAAGAATGTTTAACATTGCCGCAACCCTTACCAAAGAAGGTGATAACAGAGAGGCCCACGACCTTATCTCAAAAATCAAATCCTTTGACCTTATCAGAGTTGGCGGTTTAAGTAATCCCCAGTCTGAATTCAAAGCAGGGATTGCCAAAGTAAAAGGCTTTGATGAACTAATTCGTGTTAAAGACAAAGAAACCAATGTTGCTATTTTAGTTGATGAGAGCCATGACATCATCCATGAACTTATAGGCATCGTAGCTGCAGATAGTGAATTTATTGTTTTCCATCTCATTGGAGAAATCGACCTCAATGAAATCAGCAAGCTCACCAGTAAACTACAAAACGATCACTTAGGCAGTATTCAGGGTTTATCAGATTTGGGCCTGGACAATGTAAAAGTATATCCCAATCCTGTAAAAAAGGGAAGCGAAGTCAACCTCGAAGTTCCTGAAAAAATGGTGGGCGGTAGTGTAAAAGTTATTGACATGAATGGCCGCACTGTTCATCAGCAAAAACTGGACTCTACCAGCTTGAGGCTTGATGGCAATGCCCTTCTTTCTAATAGCTACTTCATCGAGTTTGAAAACAAAGGCGTTAACCTTAAGAAAAAGCTAATCGTGATCGAATAAAACCCCAAAATACATTTTTACTTAAGTTTTTTAATCCCGCGGAGCAAAGGTTTCGCGGGATTCTTTATTTTTCGGGAACGATAAAAACGGATGCAAGTTAATTCGGCATTTTTTTTAGTCGGTTCAATCCAAATCTTCTCTGATACCCGTATATCTTAAAAAACACAATCAGATGAAGAAAAATTTTTACACCTTTCCAAATTTCAAAGGGTTTAACACTTCTACCCTTTTAACCACTTTGGCTTGTCTGTTGACACTGCCCATGTTTGGTCAACTTACCTATGGCTTCGCTTCCGGCCAATTGATCAGTTTTGATGCCCAGTCACCCCAGATAATCATATCGTCTACAACCATTACGGGTTGGGATGTCGGTTTGACCCTCAGCGGGCTTGACAGCAGACCTGCCACCGGCCAACTTTATGCTTTGGGTTACGACCAGATTTCTGGTAGTGCCCGCATTTACACCATCGATACTGAAACTGCCGTTGCCAGCCCGGTTGGAAACAACGCCATTACCCTCAAACCCAATATGGGCAAAGTTTCTTTTGATTTTAATCCCACCGTTGATCGCATCAGGGTGGTTGGGTCCAACAATGCCAATTATCGACTTCACCCGGTAACAGGGGCCCTGGTTGCCACCGATGGAGATCTGTCGTTTGCCACAACAGATAACAACGCAGGCACCAATCCATCTATTGGAGGGGTAGCCTATACCAATAGTTACATTGGTTCAGCAGCAACAACCCTCATCAATTACGACGATTCTCTCAATGTATTCTGTACACAAATTCCACCCAACAACGGCACTCTCAACACGCTTGGCAGCTCAGGAATTATTGTAGATCTTTTACAGGCAGAAACCGATTTTGATATTTATTTTGATGCAGCCTCAGGTAGTAATTTAGGATTTTTATCAAGCCAACTCACTCCCGGTTCTACCATGCTGTTTTCGGTAAACTTAACTACAGGTCTGGTGAGTCCAATTGGAAATATTGGTCTGGCCTCTGTTTCCGACATTGCAGTAGCTTTGCCAACGCCCTCTAAAGCAGAAATTGAAGGTCAGCTGGCTTTTGCCATCAACAGTGCCAACAGCCTTCTCAGTTTTGATACCCAAAACCCCGCTTTGGTGCGCTCTCAACTGGGTATTTCAGGTCTAAGTGCTGGTCAATCTTTGGTAGGCATGGATTTCAGACCAGCAACCGGTGAGTTGTATGCCCTCGGATACAATGCTACCAATGGTGAAAGCCAGTTGTACACCATTAATACCACCACAGGAGCTGCTACCGCTGTGAATGCGGGTCCAATTGTTTTGAGCCTTGGCAACGGCAGTCAGGTAGGTTTCGACTTCAACCCAACTGTTGACCGCATCCGGGTAATCGCAGCTAACAACGCCAATTATCGCTTGCATCCCGTTACCGGTGCTATTGCTGCTACCGATGGCAGCCTCAACTTTGCTGCAGCAGATGTTAACTCAGGAAAAAATCCATCCATTGGCAGTGGTGCGTACACCAATAGTTTCAAAGGTGCCACCACAACTACCTTGTATGTTTATGATGATTCTCTCAACGTGCTATGCACCCAGGTACCACCCAATGACGGCATACTCAACACATTGGGCTCTTCCAACCTGACAGCCAATTTAATGGACGCATCAGGCGATTTAGATATCTACTACGATACGGAAAACCAACAAAATGTAGCGTATGGCATTGTGAACATTACCGGCACCACAGCAGATGTGCTTTATAAGGTAAATCTCAGTACTGGTCTCTTTACTCAAATAGGCAAAGTAGGCAATGGTATAGCACTAAGAGATCTTGCCATTACAATTGACTCTATTTCTACATCTGTCAGTGAAATTAAAGAACAAATAACAGAGGTCGTTATTTCTCCCAATCCTGCTACCTACTTCACTCGGGTTAAATTCAATTTGACAAAGGCAAGTGATGTTCAAATAAAAATAATGGACCTTACCGGCAAATTAGTTTCTATTTCCTCACCTATTTGGATGTCCGCGGGTCAACAACAGGTCGAGTTAAATACCCAAGGTCTAAGTTCCGGAATCTATGTTGCACAAGTATTGATTGAAAATCTATATACACAAAACATTAAGTTCGTTGTCAGTCAATAAAGTTTAGGTGTAAGTCCTGAATGGAGGGGTGGATCTGTAAGGTTACACCCCTTTTTTATTTATGCTTATGTAAAAGTCAATTTTTCAGGAAAAACAACAACTCATAAGTCTGTATATCTGATAGTTATGGCAATTTAATGCTATTTTTTTTGAGGATAATTATAAAGATTAACTTTTCCATAATAATTAATTCAATATGTAACCTATTGCTTATCAACAACACATTTATATTAAATAGGATAGTTGAAATCCAATAGGTAACAATCAATAAACAATATTGAAGCGTACAATAAAAAAACAGATTTTTTTCGTTTTCTGAGGGAGCGTTCAACCCAAAATAGTCCTCTAATAAAAGTAATCGCTTTAAATAGAGATTTAAACTTAATTTTAATCCACAAACAGCCATAATGCGCTTTAATATTTTCTTATTTAGTTTGCTTTTTTTGATCTCTTGCCACAAGGATGAATTCAATGAAACTTCAGAGCAGTTGACCACCTTTAAAGCCGAAGTAGTTCACGAAACTACAGGCAGCATCCTGGGCCATGTTTACGATGAAAACAATCGCCCGGTTGCAGATGCCGTTGTACAGATTTACAGCTCAGCCACAAGAACCAATCAATTTGGGGTCTTTTCATTTGAAAATGTAAAAATGGATAAAAACGGAACCTACCTTACCGTTCGCAAAAACGGCTATTTTTTGGGTTCTGATATGATATACCCCAAGGCTTCCAGAAATTACTCTGATGTGAGACTGTTGGCCCTTGAAAAAGGTAAGATCCTGGATGCAGAAAAAGGTGGAGCCATCAATATTTCAGGTGGTGGTACACTTACTTTTCCTGGCGGTGCTATTGTAGATGCCGAAGGAGCTTCTTTTAATGGTTCGGTAGAGGTAAGTGCCAAACTGATCTCTGCAATAGATCCCCAACTCAATGCTACTATGCCGGGCGCTCTGGTGGCCGATGATGTCAATGGGAAAACCGTTGTGCTGGGAACAGCCGGCATGTTTGCCGTAGAGTTGCGCAGTACCACAGGTGAAGAACTACAGCTCGGCAATGGCAAAAAAGTATCTTTCAGCATTCCGGCTCAAAGTAAATCAAAACCTGCCACCATAGGTCTTTGGTCATTTGATGAATCAAAGGGCAGGTGGAAGGAAGAAGGGGTTGCCACCCTTGCCAATAATAATTACACAGGCGAAGTGTCTCACTTTAGTTTTTGGAACTGCGATGCCCCTTTTCCATTGATTGAGGTTTGTGGCAAAGTGGTCAACCAGAACAACGAACCCTTAAAAAATGCCTGGATCCGTGTGGACGCCGATGGCCTGAACAGTTCAGCAGGTCAAACCGATGAAAATGGAGAATTTTGTGGCAAAATGCCCAAAGGAGTAAAACTTACTTTTTATGTGTACACCGGAGGCTTTTGTACCAGCCCTGTGTTCACCAAAGAAATTGATCCATTGAGCAACAACACCCAACTCAATACTTTTGTAGTTGAAATCAATAATAATCAACTCATTGTTAAGGGCAGTGTGGTTTGTTCAGGAACCGCCTTACCCAATGCCATCGTGGTTTTTGAAACCGAAAATTTAAGGAAGGTTTTTAAGACCAATGCAGATGGCAATTTTGAAGAAGACCTCAGCTGGCTGTTGTGTGAAAATTTTGATACCTACAAGATTTTTGCCTACAACGAAGCGACAGGAGAAGCCAGCGAAATACTAATAAAAAATGTAGATGATGCCCAGCCTTCTTTGCTGGATGTGTGCGATGTTGGGTGTGCTTTTACCGGTAGTATTAATTACAATTGTGACAAGCTGGTTGCTGTAGATCTCAGCAATGGCAGTGGCAACTACACCTACAAATGGAGCAATGGTCAAACAACTCCCTCTATTCAATTAAATTCACTGGATTCTGTGTTTACCATCTATTGTGTAACGGTAACCGATGTAACGGCCAACTGTGATAAAACCTTTTGTATAGAATACAAGGGTACGGTTGAAGTGTACTTAGGTGGGGGCTGCGAAGACATACTCAGACCTTCTGTTTTTGGTGGTGTGGCACCCTTTACCTACCTGTGGAGCAATGGAGCAACAACAGAGACCATCGCACCCGCAACCGCCGGAAATTATTGTGTAACGGTAACCGATGCCAATGGATGCTCTAAAATAACCTGCACCGAATTTTTGGCTGCCAACCTTTTTGTAACGCCTGCACCGATTATGTGCGATAAAGATATTTTCAGCCTTGGATCATCGCCATTTACCCAAGGTTATCTGTCGGGAATTAATATCCAAACAGCCATCCAATCCACAGAAAACCTAAGTGTATTTAATACTGGCTTCCAATTCAGCATTATTTTGATCAACAACAATTGTGAGCGTGTATTCAACATCAGTCTCCCACGTTTGGATTCGTTGACTGTTACGCCGTTTGCCACTACCTGTGGTACTTGCAACGATGGATACGCAGTGGTTGCCACAGCTTCGAACTGTATTAATTGTGCAATTGGTGATATCAAAATATTTAAAACCACCGACTTAAACACAGATCTTTCAGCAGCCAATGCAGCGAAAACCTTATCAAAAGGGTTATACTACGCAGTGGTTACTGATGAAAATACGGGCTGCTATGTAGCCTTCCGAAAATTTGAAATAAAATAAAGCCACTGTAAACTTGGAGTTAGAAGAGATCATACAAGGGTGTAAAAACGGCAACGAAAAATGCCAAAACAGTCTGGTGCAGTTGTATGCTACCAGACTGATGGCTTTGTGTATGCGTTATACCCATGACCGGGATCTTGCTAAAGACGCTCTTCAGGAAACGTTTATCAATGCTTTTAAATACATACACTCTTATTCAGGCAGCGGCTCAATAGAAGGATGGTTGCGCAGAATTGCGGTCAATTGCAGTCTCAAAACCATTAAAACCATGTATGAGATTCATACCCTGGAAGAGACCGCCATCGATACCAATGCCTTTGCCGAGGTACCGGATGTGTATAGCACTATGGGCAAGGATGACATCATGGCCCTTTTGACCCGATTGCCTCACAGCCAGTATGTTATTTTTAATCTCAACATCATCGAAGGTTATAATCACGGAGAAATAGCCCAGATGCTGAATATCACTGAAAGCACCTCCCGGTCGACCTTATGTAAGGCACGAAACAGGTTGGTTGAAATTTTACAAAATGAAAACTTTACCGAAAAACTTTACGCAAAAGTTGGTACTTAACATTAATGCATAGGACTACCATGAATTATAGAAATTTTGAACATTCGATTAAGACATCACTGCAAAATGCAGAAGAACCGGTTGATGTTGCCTGGTTGATAGCTGCCATACGTCCACCTAAAAAGAAAAAAAGACCAATGGCGTTGTGGTTCTTTACAACATTGTTCCTGGCAGCACTGGGCACCTACGCATGGATAAATGCAGGGCAAAGTCATCTATCAATGTCTTCTACCCCTCAAAATTTTGTAGCTCCTGCCTTATCTATTGCCAAAGCAGACATTGCCACTGATCTTACTATTGAAACAGAAGAGACTCAATCCGGCCATTTTAATGTTCAAACCCGTTTACCTGAAACTCCCGTCAACAAACAAATACATGCAGGCAATATTCAAAAAAATCAAAACATCAACCATAATAGTCCCTCCTTTATTGAACCGTTTACAGATGACCCGAATACAGCTCAATTCAACAATATGAGCAAGATTACCAATTTGAATGAAGAAGAAAAATCAGCAATTGAAATCAGGGAGAAAAACTTTGCATCGCCAATCTCAAGCATAGAGGCTGGATTGACAACAGAAAACAAGATAGCCATCAACAGAGAAGTGGAATGTCCTACCTTTAGAAAAAACAGAACCATGAAATTATCCCTCATACCTGAAGTGGGATATTTCAGACCCTTTAAAAAATTAAGCCCTGAATCTAATCCCGCTCCTGAAACCTACCCTTTAAGAAATGAAAGTGAAAAAAGTCTGGAAGGGCTGCAAGCAGCACTCTACGCACGATTGCAAAAACCGGGCAGCAATTGGGGTGTGAGCACAGGCTTGCATTACAGTCGTATCACAGAAAGAATGAATCTGCAATACACCTATTTAAGAAGTGATACCACCCAGGGCATTATTTCCATAACGGTTTCTCAAACAGGAGACACCATCACCACTATCTATGGAGATATCATTACCCAAACCAGAATCACGGGTACCACAAAATCACATTATACGCTCAGCACCTTTGACATTCCTTTGTCTTTGTTTTATGAAAAAGATTTTGAAGGCTGGAGTCTGGGTGCAGAAGCAGGAGTGTACTTCAATCTCGCATTGGTGAGTAAAGGCAACATCCTATCCTCTCCAAACGGCTTTGCTGACATAAAATCAGTTGGTGCTTTTAAATCATCAATTGGGGTGAGTGGATTTGCAGGCCTCTATGTAAAAAAAGCTTTAGGGCCGGGCAACCTCCTGTTTACATTGAGGGGTAGATTCATACCCTCTGAATTTAACACACAAGGATATGGTACGTTACAAAAATACCAATTTGGTGGTGCCCATCTGGGTTATGAATTCAGGTTTTAAAACTAAATGCGTTTACCAAAGGCCACAAAGCCGGGATTGACCAGGCTCTCCTTGTTGTATTGCATTGGCTCCATGGTGTCATAATTGAACACCACACCACCCGCTTCTTCTACAATAATCTGCGGGGCAGCAGTATCCCATTCCATTGTAGGAGCAAGGCGAGGATACAAGTCGGCTTCCGCATTGGCCAACATCATAAATTTTAGGGCGCTACCTCTTGGCATTAGCACTGGGTCCGCATACTGTTGAATATAGTTTTTGGTATCGGCATTTACATGAGATAAGGAGCAGGGTATCCTCAATCCCTTTTGTGTGGTTGAAAAGGTGGCACACTCCAGGCGGCACACTGGCTTATCAACTTTTTCCATAAAGGCACCATGACCGGAAAGGGCATAATACATGGTCTGCTCTACGGGCACAAAAACAAGTCCCAAAACGGCCCTGGTACGGTGAACCAAACACACATTTACGGTAAATTGTCCATTCTGTTTAACAAATTCTTTGGTGCCGTCAAGCGGGTCAATCAACCAAAAGTATTCGTAGTCCCGTCGAACATCATAGGGAATTTCCATGTTTTCTTCCGATAAAAAAGGAATGCCGGGGTCTAGTTTTTGTAATCCTTCACAGATTACTTCGTTGGCTGCAATGTCTGCCAACGTGACAGGGGAGTCATCGGCTTTTATTTGCACTCCATAACTCTCTTCGCCATATACCTTAAGTATGGCATCTCCGGCCTTTTTAACAATGGAATTGAGTTCTCCCATTAAACCAAACAATGATGCGTATTGCTCCATGTCTCAATTTTTTTCATCCGGCCACCCTTTGTTGTGGCACTTTATTTTGATGTTCTAATGTTTGATTTAAGGGATATCCGTTTTTTTAGGACCGCCAAATATAGTATCATTGCATCAAATTTTACTCAAATCATGAAAATACTTGTGACAGGGGGCACCGGCTACATTGGCAGCCATACTATCGTAGACCTCCAAAACCACGGTATTGAAGTTGTCTCCGCAGACAACGGCATAAATTCTGAAGCTTCTGTCTTAGATGGAGTGGAAGCCCTCACCCACAAAAAGGTGAAGCACTACCACATAGATCTCTGTGATAAAGCTGCAACCCAAAAAATGTTTGAGTTTGAAAAACCGGATGGTGTCATCCATTTTGCAGCCCTTAAAGCCGTCGGCGAATCAATGGAAATCCCCCTCGAATATTTTAGAAACAATCTGTTGAGTCTGATCAACACCCTGGAAGCCGCGGCACAAAATGGTTGTAAGGCCTTTGTTTTTAGTTCCAGCTGTACGGTTTATGGCAACGTAGAAAAATCACCCGTCACCGAAGATACGCCCCTTCAACCGGCAGCTTCGGCCTATGGCAGGACCAAACAAATGGGTGAAACCATCATCATGGATGCCATTGCAAAAACAGGAATGAAGGCAGCCTTACTTCGATATTTTAATCCTGCAGGCGCACACCCTTCAGGTCTGATTGGAGAATCTCCCAGGCAAACACCCCAAAATCTGGTGCCTGTCATCACCGAAACTGCCATTGGTAAACGTGCTTCCTTGGAAGTATTTGGAAACGACTATCCGACACGCGACGGAAGTTGCATCCGCGATTTTGTCCACGTTTGCGATTTGGCAGCAGCCCATACCCTGGCAATGGACTTCCTCATCCAAAATCGTTCAGATGATTTAATTTCAATATTTAATCTGGGAATTGGCCAGGGTGTTACCGTTTTGGAGGCTATTGATGCATTTGAGAACACCACAGGTATGAAGTTAAATTATTCAATTTCAGCCCGTCGCGAAGGTGATGTAGTGGCCATTTACAGCGATTTTACCAAAGCCCAAAAAGTATTGAATTGGAATCCAAAATACAACATTGAAGATATTATGAAGACCGCCTGGCAATGGGAAGTCAACAGGAATAAAATTTAAGTCAGCATGTATCCAGCCGAAATACAAAAAAAATTCTACGAAGATTCAAAACACTTTCTAAGCCAACCCGCAGGAATAAACGAGCTGGAGGCATTAAAGTCCATACTCAGGTACCATGAATGGAAATATTACATCCAAAACGATCCTGTTGTTTCGGACCACGAATATGACCTCCTGTTCAAACAGCTGCAGGCCATAGAATCTGCTCATCCGGAACTAATTAGCGCAGATTCACCCAGCCAGCGGGTGGCTACCGACCTCATTACCTCTTTTAATACGGTCAAACACATTGTGCCCATGCTCAGTCTGGAGAATTCTTACAACGAAGAAGACCTCAAAGATTTTGATGCTCAGATAAAAAAACTCACCGCACTTCCACCTGAGGAAAAATTAATTTATGCAGTAGAACCTAAATTTGATGGCGGCAGCATTGCCCTGGTGTATGAAGACGACATCCTGGTAAGGGCAGCAACACGCGGCAATGGTTTGGAAGGAGAGGAAATTACTCAAAACATTAAAGTTTTGCAAAGTGTTCCATTGAGAGCTCCTTTTTCATCCTTAGGAATGAAAAAAGTGGAACTTCGCGGAGAGGCCCTCATCAGCAAAAAAAACTTCGAAGCCATCAATCAAAATCGGGAAGATGAAGGTCAGGTCTTGTTTGCCAACCCCCGAAATGCAGCCACCGGGGGACTGAGAACAAAAGATCCTATGGAGACAAAACGCAGGGGCATAGAGGCTTTTATGTTTCAGGCA
Source organism: Saprospiraceae bacterium (assembly GCA_017987975.1). Taxonomy (GTDB): domain Bacteria; phylum Bacteroidota; class Bacteroidia; order Chitinophagales; family Saprospiraceae; genus JADKBO01. The sequence continues at coordinate 37,808 of JAGNSQ010000004.1, read as the reverse complement.
GCTTATGCGGTTGATGAGGAGGGCAACAACCGATTCTCCCAATTCAATACCCATTTTGGCAATATTGAAAAATTGGGAGAACTGGGTTTTAAAATACCGAAAGCCGAAAAAAAACTATGTACTGGTATTGAAGAGGTCGTGCGTTTTTGTCTCGAATGGCAGGAAAAAAGAGATAGCTACGATTATGAAATAGACGGTATGGTGGTAAAAGTAAATGACTACTCACTACAGGAAATTTGTGGCAGCACGGCCCACCACCCCAGATGGGCCATTGCCTTTAAATTTAAAGCCAAACAAGCCACCTCCAAGCTACTGGCTGTAGAATATCAGGTTGGTAAAATTGGCAGCATCACACCGGTTGCCAAAATTCAGCCCATTGCCCTGGCAGGGGTTACGGTTAGTTCTATTTCATTACACAATGAAGATTTTATCAAAGGCAAAGACATCCGATTGGGAGATACCGTTTTGGTAGAAAGGGCAGGTGATGTCATTCCTTATATTGTCAAAAGTATGGAAGAATTACGTGATGGGTCAGAAACCATCATTGAATTTCCTGAATTTTGTCCCGTCAATACACAAGCTACTCCAGTAGCCCTGGTAAAAGAAGAAGGAGAATCCGCTTGGCGATGTCCTCACTGTATTTGTGGAAAACAAGACTTACAACGCATGATTTTTCATGTGAGCAAAGATGCCATGGATATCGATGGTTTTGGCAAATCGTATGTAGAACGATTCTACGAAATGGGCTGGCTGAGTGATATGGCGGATATTTATAATCTAGATTACGATAAGATTGCTGAACTCGAAGGTTTTGGTATCAAATCCGCTGAAAAATTAAAAACATCAATCAATAAGGCAAGGAAGAATCCAATCCACAAACTGTTGCATTCCCTTTCCATTCACCACCTGGGTAAAAAAGCATCGAAACTCATTGCAGAACAAATCCACCATGTATTGGATCTCAGGCAGTGGAGCCGTGAAAAGTTTTTAGATATCAAAGACATCGGTCCTGTAGTAGCAGACAATGTTATCGAGTATTTTAGTGATGATGCCAATATTATCATGCTGCAAAAAATGGAAGGTTATGGGGTGAACCTCACGCAGACCGACGAGGATAAACCCCTGGAAGTAGCTACAGATGGCATCTTTTCTGGTAAGACTATTCTTTTTACCGGCACACTCACATCCATGGGTAGAAAACAGGCTGAAGAACTAGCTGCAAAACACGGTGCCAAAAACATATCTGCAGTTAGCAGTAATCTCAACATACTGGTGGTTGGAGAAAAAGCCGGATCAAAATTAACCAAAGCAAAATCTATTGGTACAGTAGAAATTATGACAGAACAAGAATTTGTAGATGCCATCCAGAAGATAGAGTCTTAAGCATGCAGAATATAATCAAAATTATTTTTACCTTTTATTTATGCTTTTTGACCACTTTGATCGAGGCACAGCCTCCTTTGAAGATCCAAAAAGTGAGCCACCATTGTTATGTTTTTACGACCTACAGAGACTTAAGTACAATTAAATTTCCTTCCAATGGCATGGTGGTCATTGATGAAGGTCAGGCGCTCATTATCGATACTCCCTGGGACACTACACAGTTTCAAGCACTGTTGGACTCCATTTATCAATTAGGCGCCAGGCCTGTTGGTGTGGTCTCTACTCATTTTCATGACGACAGGACGGCAGGGCTCCACTATTATAACGAATTAAATATTCCAACTTTCTCAAGCTCCTTCACCAAAAAATTGTGCATAGAGAAGGGTGAAAAATTTGCCCACAATACTTTTTCATCAGACACCAATTTCAACATAGGTAAAATGCATGTTCAAACCTACTACCCTGGAGAAGGGCATTCTCCCGACAACATAGTCATTTATGTCCCTGAAGACAAAGTACTTTTTGGTGGCTGCCTGGTTAAAAGTTATGAGGCTTCATCATTGGGTTATCTCGGTGATGCCAACACAGAAGCCTGGCCTTCTACCCTTCAAAAAGTTGTTGCAAAATTTAATAACATTGCCATAACCATACCAGGCCATCAGGATTGGTCACAGCCCCATTCCATTAGAAAATCGCTGGAATTACTAAGAATTAGGCCTGGAAAACAATAATAATCCTGATTACTTAACGACTACAAAACTTTTACAGGTAATTTTATCCTGAACTTCAAAACAAATTGAATAGGTTCCGACTATGTAGGGAGTAGTGTCCACGACAGCCTGCCTGGCTGTAGATTTGCCACTATCCACTTCTTTTCCAAGTGAATCAACAATTTTATATTGCCATTCTCCATCCATCTGCGCATCAATAGATAAGAGCTCTTTAACCGGATTGGGATGCAGTATAAAATAAAGTAGTTCGGTTTCATTTACTCCCACCAAATCCGTTCCATTGCAATCTTCATCAATGCCATTTCCCGGAATATCAGTAGCCCCTGGATATACAGATGCGTTGTTGTCATCACAATCAACTTCCAATGGACTGCCGTCGTGATCTTTATCAACAATCACGTTTATTATTTGAAGAGCATTACACCCCTTTTCATCAAAATAATGGAGTTGATATGGACCACTGGCATTGATTATAGCCCTATTATTTTCTAAACTTACAACACCGGGGCCAGTAAGTTCAGTTTGGTAGGGCTCACTTCCACCTATAATAATCCAGGTCAGGGTATCAGATTGTAATGAATAAATTGCCTTTAATTCTTCTGGAATAGTTATTTCTACCCCACATTGAGTTACCACGACTCCCTGGTCATCAATGACTGAAAAACAAAAAGTACCTTCATTAGCCATTACAAACACATTATCACTTTGAGGCAAGCCATTTTCTAATTTGTATGTATAAGGTGGTTTGCCCCCCGTAGCCTTGATCTCAACTTTGGCTGAATCACCGTAGCATACAGCCTGACTCAGTTCAATTGTAAGACTAAGAGCAACTTCTCTATCAGGGTGGAGTGTGAAATCTACAACTACCGGTAAGTGGTCAGATGCAAATCGGGAATCTGTGGTTTGTAAGTTGTGATCCTGTAAATCTTCCAGATTTAGGTGGGCTGTCTCTAACACAAAACTATTGTCCAGTCGCATAACACTGCCGGTATAAAAAACATAATCCAATCTTCCAGGCATGTAGGTATTGCCTTCGTCATACCAGGTATAAGTGAGAGGCGAACCTGGAACAAAAGGTTTGGCGTCTTCCAAAGCCGTATTATCCCAATCAGGAAAAAAATCGGGGCCAAAAATACCTTCATTTAATAGGTCTCCCTCTTTCAAGGTTTTTCTTTGCCGATTGAGACCAACAAAATTCATATCACCAACAATTAATGTGGGGGTATCTTTCGGATAGAGAAATCCCACCCCTTGATTTTGCTTCATCGTTCTATACCTTGCCATGATGGCATCTACCTCGTCCTGGCGGTCAGCGTCGTTATCACAACAAGGCAGGTGGGCGTTAAAAATAACCATCGGCTCATCACATTTTTCACCTGTATAAACCAGATAAATGCCTGTACCGTCGAGTGGAACAGCAGCTTCTATACAATATTTAGTAGCAAGTACTACATCCGGACTAATGCGTACTGCCTTCCAGTTTTGTCCGGCTGGTAAGGGTAAATTCTGACTTAATAAATTGATTACCGACACAGCCGCTGAGGCACTGTACAACTCTTGAAAACAGATAATATCCGGATTGGCAGCTTGAATTAACTTTATTTGATATTCCCCGATACCAGCTTCTGTTAAGCCATCTCTCGCAGAGTTATAACTCAGTATTCTCACTTGTTCCGGTTTCTGTTTGTCAAAATGGTAAGATTTTTTACCCGGATTTGATCCGGATTTCATGTCATATACTGCTACACCTCCCACATTGGGAAGTACATCTCCTCCAATCACCCGGTTTCTTACCGCAATGGCTATTTGATTTCCCATGGTAAGCAAACTCGAGCCCCTATCCACAACCCTGTTGATTTTGAGTTCAAAAAATTTACTACTCACAGATGGCAGACAAATAAGACCCAAATCTTCATGCCTCAACCGCTGACTGGTACCACTTGGATTGTATACAAAAATGTCTCTTTCTCCAAACACTACTATCAGTTCTGCCCCAATTCCTGCTTCCTTCAATCCGGTTGTGAGCTTATTGTCAAAATCAATCACTATGGCCACCTGATTGTTTTCTTGCAGTATGATTTCTCTATCCAGTTCAAAGCGGATATAAAGATGGGAGGTATCATTAGTTACCCATAAATGTTGGATGTCAAGATCACTTTCCAAACCATCCCCAACATCGCTGATCAAAAGAGCAGAGGGTGGCCAATCACTTGTGTCCTCATCAATAAAAATTTGGGCTGACAAAGCTGTCAAACCAATAATACTGAAAAAAAAAGGTAAAATGAATCTCATATTTAAAAATAAAGCAGGATGACAAAGATACACTTACTTTTAGTAAACCGGGCAGAGAAAAGCAGTGATACAGGCACATCGCTGTCAAAAATAACTCAAACTTCGGCTTCATTCGGACTATGTCTTTGATACATAAAAAGAAATCTTTGTATCTTGCCAGACATTAAAGCTTTCAATGAACATCGTCGTTTTATCAAGAAATCCTTCTTTGTACAGCACCCAGGCCATTGTGGATGCCGGAAGAAAAAAACACCACTACGTCAGGGTCCTCGACCACATGTTTTGTGATCTTTTGATTGAAAAGGATAAACTGGAAATCTATTACAATTTCCAAAAACTGGAAAATGTTCATGCGGTTATCCCCCGAATTGGCACTACGGCTACTTCTTTTGGCTCTTCGGTCATAAGGCAATTTGAAGCCATGGGCATCTTTACCACACTCAAAGCTGAGGCCCTGCTCAAGGCACGAAATAAACTTACCTGTATGCAACTTCTTTCCGGTGCTGGCCTGGGTGTTGCCAGAACAGGCATTACCAATAATTTATACACCCTGCCCTTTATCATCGACAAAGTAAGTACCGCTCCTTACATTGTAAAACTGGCTACCGGCACCCAGGGCCTGGGTGTCATACTTTCAGAATCCAAATCCAATGCTGAGTCGATTGTTGAGGCCTTTCAAAAAACAGAAGAGAAGGTTTTAATCCAACAATTTATTGAAGAAGCGCGGGGCAGCGATATCCGCGTATTTGTGATCGATGGAGAGATCGTCGGGGCCATGAAAAGACAGGCAAAAAACGGAGAGTTCAGGTCCAACCTGCATAGGGGGGCACAATCTGAAAAAGTAGTTTTAACCTCAGAAGAAGAGGAAGTGGCATTGAAGGCTACCAAGATAATGGGCTTACACATCGCCGGCGTTGACATGCTCAGAAGCCATACTGGCCCTTTGATCCTGGAGGTAAATGCATCCCCGGGTTTGGAAGGCATTGAAGGCACTACCCAGATTGATATTGCAGGAAAAATCATTGAATTTATTGAAAGAAAAGTGATTGTATGATTACTCTCTCTTCAAAAACACCCTTCCCTGATGTCCTGGTCATCAATGAAGAAAAAATAGCACCTGGAGAAAATAAAAAAATTCAACTGAGTGCAGGTAAATTGCCAAGCGGCTCTCTTCTTTCAATAACCACGCATATATTCAGATCCCATCATCCCGGCCCCACTGTTTTGTTATTGGGTGGCATCCATGGCGATGAAATCAATGGCATCGAAATTATAACAAACCTGCTCGCCTCAGGTTTTTTTTCAGACATCAAAGCGGGATGCATCATTGCCATACCACTGCTCAACGTCTTTGGCTTTAACAATATGTCGAGAGACATGCCAGATGGCAAGGATGTTAATCGCAGTTTTCCCGGCCATAAGTCAGGATCCCTGGCATCTCGCGTAGCAAAGTGTCTAACTCAAAATATTTTACCCCATACCGATTATGCCATTGACCTACATACAGGGGGTTCCCTCAGGTACAATTTTCCCCATACCCGGTATTCACCACACGATGAACACTGTAAAAAGTTGGCGGATGTTTTTAATGCTCCTTTTGCCGTAAAACAAGCCCTTATCACCAATTCCTTTCGCAAAATTGCCCATGAAATGAACACCCATGTCCTGGTCTATGAAGCAGGTGAGTCCATGAGAATTGACAATTTAGCCGTGAGCACAGGGGTGGCTGGCATTTTGCACATATTGACCCATCTGGATATGCTGCCCCAAATGAAAGGTAACATCAAAAATGACCAGGTTATCCACATCAATAAAACAACGTGGATCAGGGCAGCTCACCCCGGTATATTTACAGCAGCCATTGCAGCAGGCCAAAACATTCAGCAAGGTGAAATGTTGGGAATAATTAAAGATCCCTATGGTTTGAAATCCTACCCCATCGTTTCCAGGTATAAGGGACATGTGTTGGGCATCAATCATGCAGCAGTAGTCAACCAGGGGGATGCATTATTTCACTTAGGAAGTTACGATGAAAAACACAATTAATATTTTTCTCTTTACCCTGCTGGCTCAATGTGTGTGGTCACAGGGAGCAGGAGAATTGATCAATACCTGGGCTGATGACATTCAATGGAAGCATGCCCATGTTGGCTTCGCAATGCACGAAGTCAAAAGTGGTAAAATGATGGCAGGATATAATCATGATAAGTGTTTTGTACCTGCCTCCTCTTTAAAGTTATTATCCTCGCTTACAGCATGGGAGGTTTTGGGGGCCAATTATACTTTTAAAACAGTACTGGCATACGACGGCACTTTGACAGATTCTGTATTAACTGGAAACGTATATCTGCTAGGATCAGGCGACCCCTCACTCGGTTCTAAAAGATTTGAAGAAAAACTAAATTTTAGTGAACTGCCCAATTATTTGGCAGGTAAAATTAAGGCCAGTGGTATCAAACTGATTACTGGCAACCTCATTTGCGATGAATCCATCTTTGACTCCTTCCCTATTTCACCGTCATGGCAATGGAATGACCTCGGCAGTGGCTATGCCTCTGGTGCCTGGGGAATCAATGTCAACGAAAATGAATATGAAATCTGGTACAACACACAAGCTGAAGCCGGAGCTAATGCTGAAATCCTAACCGTTACTCCCGATATTCCCAATCTGATCCTCCAAAATGAAGTAACTATTGACACTGAAAATTCAGGCGACAATGCTTATATTTTTGGAGGACCCTATACTTATGAAAAACGCATAGTGGGCAGCATTCCAAAGAGCAAACAAGCTTTTCGAATCAAGGGCTCGATTCCCGACCCACCTCATTTCCTGGCTTCGGCAATCAAACACCAAATGACTCATTATGGAATAAGTTGCGGAGAAGCAAAAGTCATCAGTACGCCAACCATCCACCCTTCTTTAATAGGCATTGATACACTTTTTTCAATGCCTCTAAAAGACCTGGTACGTGCTGCCAATCACCACTCCCTAAATATGTACTGTGAGGCATTTTTAAAAACATTGGCCTTAAATTCAGGAAATAGAGGCTCTGGTAGCGAAGGCATTGCTTTGATTGAAAAAAAACTTGCTGAAAAAGGATTTGACACTACACCCATCCATCTTGAAGATGGCAGCGGTCTTTCAGCCCGAAATTATGTAACACCGGCAATTCTAAGCGGATTTTTAGCCCAGTTTGCACTCAAAAACTCACCCTCAACAACCACCCATCTTTTGCCGGAAGCCGGAGCAGAAGGCACTGTAAGAAGATTACTTAAAAACAGTCCGGCCAAAGGTCACGTGTGGATGAAAAGTGGCTCACTCAATAAGATTATGTCTTATACAGGACTTATTGAAGCAAAAAACAAAGAGTGGTACACTTTTTCAATTATAGTCAACGGCTATACCCAGTCTGGTTCTCAGGCACGCCAGGCAATTGAAAAACTGATTTCTGACCTTTATCAAAAAATATAAAACACATGGAAGTTACCATTCAGAAATGGATCAACGAAATCAAAGAGACAAACGCTTCTTTTCAAAAAGAATTTGCCGGACTAAGCCCGGAGCTGCGAATGACAAAGCCCACTAAAAACGACTGGAGCATAAATGAGATTATAATACACATTATTACGGTAAATGAAAGCTACTGGCCCATCTTTGACCTTGTGGCAAAAGGTAGGTATGTACACAGCATGATGGGTAATTTTGCCTTCTTTCGTAAACTATTTGGTAAAATGATCTTAAAGTCTGTTCAACCCAGTGAACCTAAAAAACAGAAAACCCTGCCCATATGGCAACCTACGTCAGTGGATGAAGCTATTGACTCACTTGCCCTCTTGTCGGCACATTGTCAACAAATGATTCATAAATTAGAGAGCATTGAAGGTCCGGTCAAAAGAAATGTAACCATTGCTTCCCCAGCCAATGACTTGATTGTTTACGACATCCAAACTGCACTGGACATCATTGTAGCTCACATGAACAGACATAAAGAACAGGCTATCCGTACAGCCTCCTCTTTTAGTCCTCGTTCTTCTTAAACTTACTTAGGCTTTTACTATTTTCAGGATATACACCTTACCTTTTACCGTTATCCTCAGTATGTACATGCCACTTTGTAAGTCAGTGCCGTCCATTTCTGCTACCAGTCCGGCTTCCCCTTTTCTCCAGTTAAGTACAAGAGTAGTCACTCTACCGGTAAGGTCTATCAGCTCTGTTTTTTCAATTTCCGCGGCGTCTTCCACTCCCTTTAATTGAAGGGTCAATACATTCCTGAAAGGATTAGGCGCCGCTGTTAGCACTTTTTGATTCGGATCCTGATCCTCTACACTAACGGTAGTATTGGATTCATCTTCACAATCAAAGCATGGCTCCTGTAGACCTGGCTCTAAGGCTAAAAATGCAGTGTTGCGGCACAAGACCCTGTTTTCTATGCTGGTTTGAATAAGTGTGAATTCCTGATATTTAGGAATAGTTCCAATGCTCTCAATGTCCAATATTTTCCCCATTGCCTGGCATTGTTTGAAAAAAGTAAAATTACCAGGCAAAGCATCATTATCAACGATGTACTTGTTAAAAATCAAACTGTCTCTATAAAGAGCTGTTAATTCAAGGGTAAACGGAAGCTTTCCTATAAATTTGCCAACTTGTATGATGTGATTACCATTTTTTACCGGATAGATATCGTAACAAACCCCTTCTGAAGGTTTAATATAATAGTCAATAAAATCAAACTGGGCCTCTGCAATGCTGCTGTTTAATACCGATAAGTAATCATACAACTTGTTCTTTTGTCCTTCTTTTGCCATTGTCACATAGTTGCCTTTGGTGTTGGATGAAAGTATCTTATACAATAATTCATTTCCATAATAATAAACACTAAAGTAAAATGTCCCCTTATTGTACTGATTATAGCGGGCAAAATCAAGAATAAAAGTCCGACTTAATTCCCCAAACTGGGCCTTCAATTCGTCATTTAATGATTGTGCCGCATTACCATTTACAATGTTGGCATCAGATGACATTACAATGAGAATACCATTATTATCATCTTTAACCCGATAATAGGCTTCATATAAAAGAGATCCAATTAAACTGCTATTTCCCAATTGAACATTAGAAATAATGTCATCCAGGTTTTCAAGATTATCAAACGATATCCATTCATCAGATACCTCTTTAGCCGAAATCTGATTATAAAGAACCCTAAAATAATCACCTTCTTGTACCAATGACCTAATCTGAAACTTTAGGGCTTCAACCATCTCTTCCTTTGTAAAGAGGCTATTACCCAAATGGTAATCCAGAACAAAAACATATTTATTCTTTTCTAAAGCATCTAGCCCTAATATTTTTGTTGGTTGCAGACTCAATTGAAAAATCCCTTCATTTTCAATATCATTTTCTGATGCGGTAGACAAATAAATGGAACTTACAGGTTGCTCCAATTTAAAATTGATGCCCGATGTTTTACCATCTGTAGCACTGTAATCGGCTGCTTTAATAATGGCAGATCGATAAGCGCCATATTCAGGGTGGTTATTATTGGAAAATTCTGTTCCATTGCTCAAAACCGGATTGAGTTGTGTATCTTTATCGTAAACTATCAGGTTTACGTCAGGACTTGGATATGAAAATTTAAATATTCCCAGAGGCAAATCAATGTTGTTCAATTCATTGGTGGCAATTAAAAAACTTAACTTCACCCTCCTGGATTTTTTGGCCGGCAGTGGAAATATTCTATATTCATAACTTTCGCTACCGTTCTTATAAAGTACACTTGGATCTTTTCTGCGATTCACAATGCCCTCGTAAATATTAAAAGCAGAATACCTGTCGAGTATGTCAGCTTTCATAATCACATCATCTACCCACAACCAAGAATCTGTAATTGCTCCATTGGCAGGCAATCCAAAAAAATGAACTACCTCAAAAGTATCTTGTTCTTTGAAGTTTTGAGGGTCATTGATCTGGTAAGTCATGTACATATCGAGATGATAAAACTTCCCCGCAGGCTTTACAACTATACTTACATCATCAATTAACAGGTCGGTCCTTTTCCAGGGTTGCTTTGGATCTGAAGCATATAATTTGCAGCCGTTACATTGACCCAGTAATTCTGGAGAAGAGATTGCAAGGGTAAGAATTACCCATAGGAAGAATTTTAAATTTTTCATTTGGTAACTTTCATTTGTTTCTATTCAAATATAGTCATTACCACTCTCATTTCCAATTGTTGGCACAAAAATTTACTATTTTAATCGCTTTTAATGTCTTACCGACAAAAGCCAACCCCCTTTTTACACAATCACTCAAGTAAAACAGGAACAGGCCCGCCGCACTAAGCAGGTCACTGTTCCAATGTATTCATAATCTGGGTTAAGCTTTTATTACTTTAAGTAAATATACCTTGCCTTTTAC
>JAGNSQ010000004.1:0-26884 GCA_017987975.1 Saprospiraceae bacterium | reverse complement strand
CCCTTTTTACACAATCACTCAAGTAAAACAGGAACAGGCCCGCCGCACTAAGCAGGTCACTGTTCCAATGTATTCATAATCTGGGTTAAGCTTTTATTACTTTAAGTAAATATACCTTGCCTTTTACTGTAATTCTCAGAATGTACAAGCCACTTTGAAGGTCGGTACCATCCAACTCTGCAACCAGGCCATTTTCACTACGACTCCATTCCAATGTCAAGGTGGTGGCCCTTCCGGTAAGATCCATCAGCTCTGTTTTTTCAATATCCCCTATATCTTCTATTCCTTTTAAGTGGATGGTCAATGTGTTCCTAAACGGATTTGGAGCTGCCGTCAACACTTTTTGATTCAGATCCTGATCATCGACACTAACCGTTGTATTAGACTCATCTTCGCAATCAAAACAAGGCTCCTGTAAGCCGGGCTCCAAAGCCAAAAATGCGGTGTACCTTGATAGCACTCTGTTTTCCAGACTCAATTTTACAATGTCCTCTCTTTCGGTTTCTGTGTTGGTTGATCCCTCTGTATTGTAAATTTTAGACATTGCGTGGATTTGTTTATACGTTTGATATAAGTTGGGTTCATTCGCTACATCCAATTCTACTTCTTTCAATATCAAACTGTCTTTATACAGGGCCACCAATTCTAACCTAAATGGCGCCCTGCCCCTGAAACTACCCGTCAAAATAGACCTTGATCCATTATCCATCGCATGAATATCAAAACACAATCCGCCTACAGATTTGATATCGTAGTCAATAAAATCAAATTTATTTTGTTTGATTTTTCCCGACAACAAATTAAGAGTTTCATTCAGATCGGCATTCGCGTTTTCTAATTCGAGACTCTCATAAGCGCCCCTTGTGTTGCTGGTTAACGTTTTGTAAAATAGTTCATTGCCGTAGAAATATTTATCCAGATAATAAGTATACTGTCCGTGTTTATAATAATTGGCAAAATCCAAAATATACGTAGGTCTAAGTACACCTATGGCATCTGTGAGTTCATTTTTAAGAGCCTGGGCCGAAGATGGCAGCACTTTGGTGTTGTCGGATGAAAGTAAAAACAAGCTGCCTGTTTCCTCCGTTTTCAAGTAATCATATGCCTCATATAATAAAGAACTGAGCAGGCTGTTGCTCCCCAGGGTAATCTTGTTGATAATGTCATCTAAGTTTACTTCTGACAATTTCATCCAATCATTGGATACTTCCTTTACCGTTAGCTGGTTGTACATTATTCTGAACTCATCGCGTGGTTTGACCATTCTTCGAATTTGGTTCTTTAATGCTTCCAGAATGGTCGCTTTGGAATAATAGGTAGCAATTGAATGATAATCAAGAGCAAAAACATACCTTTTGACATCTAGCGTATCCGCACCCAATATTTCGGCCGGATTTACTACCAGTTGAAACAACCCTCTTTCTGAATCCGCCGGAGAAGAAGAGGTAAACATTTCAACATCCTTCTGCTCTTGTTCCAGCCTAAAAGAAATTGATTTGTTTTGACCGGACGCATCGGAATAATAAGAAGACTCTAATTCTGCATAATGGTAGTCTCCCAAAGTAGGATCTGATCGCTTCACAAAAGAGATATTTCCTCCCAGTCTTGGCTGTTTTTCTGTGTCTTTTTCATAGACAATCATCTTTACCTTGGGCTTTGGCGATGAAAATCTAAATAAACTTGTAGGCAACGTAATTTCATCAAAATCATTGGATGCCATCAAAAATGACAGCTTCACCTTTCTGCTCTTATTTCCGGGCATCGGGAAAATCCTGTATTCATACTGATCTTCTCCATTTTTATACAAAACACTCGGGTCTTTTCTCCTGTTTACAATGCCTTCATAGATATTGAATGCATCGTATCGCTCCAAAATCTGAGCTTTCATGATGGTGTCATTGACCCATAACCAGGAATCTGTTATAGCAGCACTTTTGGGTAACTTAAAATAATGCACTACTTCCAAAGTGTCCCAATCAGAAGCATAATCAAAGGGACTTACTTTATATTGCATGTACAAATCCACCTGATAAAATTTACCAATAGGCTTGGCAACCATGGTCACATCTTCTATCGCCACCTGCTTCTGATACCAAGGTGTTTGCGGGTCACTTGCATACAAATATTCACACTGATAACATTGTCCCAATAAGTTTGAGGCAGAAATAAAAAGGGTGAGTAAAATCCAGAGAAGGAGTTGTATCTTTTTCATTTGGCAGATTTTTTTTGTTTCGTATCAAATATAATCGAAGCGACTTAAAAATTCAATGATTTCAGCCCTCCTCTACGTCGCTAGATCTATTTTGTAATTTATCCCGACAAATTTTACCAGGCAAACCTAATAAGCCCGGGGAAGCGTCCTTCAGAAATGGAAACTTATTTCGGTATCGGTGCATGGCCTCAAGATCAATGCTCACCGAGGCCAAGCCGGGCTGATCATCCATTTCTACCAAAACTCTTCCCATATAATCAACGACCATTGATGCTCCCGGATATACATTGCCATAATGATCAACACCCACTCTGTTTACACCCACTACATAAGACTGGTTTTCAATAGCCCTTGCCTTAAGTAATTGTTTCCATTGCTCTATTCTTGGGGCTGGCCAATTGGCAGCGTATACCAACACATCGTATGGTTGATCAACATCTTGAAATGAAACATAAGGGAACCTCAAATCGTAACAGATCAGAGGTCGTACCACTATGCCTTGGATATTAAATAGTTTCACCTCCTTACCTGCAAGATAGCCTCTACCCTCTCCCCCTGGAACAAAAAGATGGGTTTTGTCATAAGTGTACATCTGCCCTGCTTCATCAATACCCAGCCATCGATTGTACATCTTTTCTCCGGCCATAACCGGTATACTGCCAGCTATGAAAAATCGTCCTAATTGGGCTTTCCTGGCCATCCAATCAATGGTTTTTTGATAGTCATCCGGCCCTAAATCTTCAGTACTTAAAAGATAGGAGGTGTTAAATAATTCAGGTAAAAAAACGAAACTGCCGTCTTCAGCACTAACCAACAACTGGTCTAAAGCGCTTAAATTTTCCTCCAATGCTCCTTTTACAGGACTGTTTTGAACCAAACTGATTACCATTGATTATTCATTTGCACAACAAAATAAACGCTTTTGTCGAGGTTTCAAAACAGATAGGTAATGCCCCTATATAAAGATTTTTTTGGATCTCTTTAACCAGGATCAACGAATCACTGCCACCGGCATCTCCTTGTCATACTCGCCGAAAATACTGGGGGTTTGGTTGTTTTTGGTGTGGTGCCTTACATTGAGATAAATGTAGTTAAACAACTCCTCAACAGATATGATCTTATCATCATTGGTATTGGCATCTCCTTTCAGGCCCTGAATAAGATAATGACTAAAAACGCCGTGTCTCATTCCAGAATATTCCAGCGATACTTCATCTTTTTTGGAAGATGTTATGATGGCTGTCCCACCTGTACTTTTGGAAAACTTGCTGTAAAAATCGGTGAGAGCCATCTGGTAAGGTGTCCTGGTGGCATACATACTTCCGGAATGACAGGCATCTGTAATGTAAATTTTATGTCTTGCCTTACTGGCTTCGATAATTTCAAGCATATCTTCATAAGCCAAAAGGTTGTTGGTGCCATCAAAATCGTAAGGTACAAAAGAACCATCCAAGCCATGGCCAGACATGTACAAAAGGATCACATCATTTTCATCTGCTTTACTAAAGGTTTTACCTATTTCCTGCAAAATGTTCTTTTTGGTAGAAGCATCATCAATCAATATGCTGATTTGATCATCAGGTATGGCACCTCCTTCAGGACTCTTAAGGAAGGCATACAAATGGTAAGCATCATCATCGGTGTATCTGAGTGAGGCCATGTGATTGTAGGTAGCAACACCCACTATAACCGCAAATATACGGGTCTCATCATCGGTCTTGGTACGCGCTTGTTCTTTGGTCAGGTTGACCAAAGTTTCGGTTTCGTAAGATCGTTGTTTTAATGTGCCAAACTCCCAAATTCCACTGTAAACACTGCCATCTTTTTTGCTCATACTACCAAATCCATGAGGACCATGGTTTTTCCAACCGCCTTTGTAGACATCACCATTGGCATACTTACAATTACCTTCTCCTTGTGGCTTGCCATCAGAAAAATCTCCGGTAAATAAAGAACCATCCCTGTACTTAAACTGACCTTTTTCCCCATCACATGGCTGAAGATTACAATCCTTTATTTTTCCCGTTCCACTGCCTGATGCCTGCGAATTGGATGCAAATACAGGCTCCGTTTTTCGGATCTTTGACACTAACACATTGTCTTTCCACTCGCCATCATAACTACTGCCATCGATTTCTTTGAATCGACCCCTTCCATGAAAATTGCCATTGATAAATTGACCGGCATAAGATGACCCGTCTGCAAAAAAATATTCGCCTTCTCCTGAGGGATAATCGTTGTACCACGAGCCTTTGTACACATCGCCGTTGGCATAGGTCATTTTTCCTTTGCCCTGACGTTTATCTGCCTTAAAATCACCTATGTATTCATGGCCTGCCGCAAAAAAGTATTTTCCCTGACCTTCTTTTTTCCCATTCTTAAAAAGACCTGAAAAATGATCATTACTCGCATACTTCACCGTACCTCTTCCATTAAAAGTACCCATCCTGAACTGCCCCTGATACAAGGCACCATTTCTCGCCTTGTACAAGCCTTCGCCGTTGTAACAATCTCCTTTAAGACACTGTCCGCTAACTTGAGTATGAATAAAAAGACAAGCAAAAATGACCACCCTTATGAAAGACATAGGCTATTGTTTAGTAATCGTTATAAATGTTAATCGTTGTGTAGAAAGGCAGTGTGTCTATAAAAGCTGTTTATATTTGCAAATATAACTGGAATCACTTTTCCTATATTGTTAATTAAACAATAAAAAATCCAATGAGGTATTTTTCTATGTTGATTCTGACCGTATTTCTGGCATTCTCTGCTTGCAAGTCTTCCGATAAAAGCACCGCCAATGCTGGTGGAATGATCACTTTAGGAGAGGATTTTAAAGTTGCCAAGGTAATGTCTTATGATCATTTACTCAGCCAGCTTAAACCCGGAAAAGAAATGGAAGTGCAAGTGGAAGGATTGGTGGATGGTGTTTGCCAGGCCAAAGGTTGTTGGATGAACATTGTTTCCAATAAAAATCCGCAGGCTGAAAAGATGTTTGTAAAATTCCACAACTATGGCTTCTTTATGCCCAAAGATCTATCCGGTAAAAAGGTAATTATGAAGGGAAAAGCGTATGTTGAAGAGACATCTGTAGATGAGCTTCGCCATTATGCAGAAGACGAGGGCAGATCCAAAGAAGATATCGCAAAAATCACTCAGCCTACAAAAGAGCTGAAGTTTATGGCTACTGGTGTAAAAATTAAGGGCTAACTAATCGTCGATCCGTTTTCCCAGTCATCACTACAACTAACAAAATTTAGTTTTCCTTCTCCGTTGGCAGCCATCAAAATCATGCCCTTTGATTCTATGCCTTTGATTTTACGGGGTGCCAGATTAGCCAATAAAGTAACTTTTTTTCCAATGATGGCATTGGGATCATAGTGCTCTGCTATTCCACTGACTACCGTTCTTTTCTCAAAGCCCAGGTCCAATTCCAGCTTTAAAAGTTTATCCGCTTTCTCTACTTTTTCGGCCGATAAGATGGTAGCTGTGCGCAAATCTAATTTTATAAAATCATCATAACTGATTTCTGACTTTAAAGCTACGTGCCCGGGTGAAGCCGGTTTTTCTTTCTCTACCTCAAGACTACCTTTCAACTTTTCAACCTGTTTTTGTATCACCTCGTCTTCAATCCTGCTAAACAAGTGTTTAGGCTCCTGTATACGATGGCCTTCCGCTATCAATGCCTCTGCCTCACAAAGCTTTTCGAGCAAATCATTGAGCTCTCCCTTTTCTTCAATTGTTGGTAAAGCCAGTAATTCCCTCATCTTATCAGAGGTGAATGGTAAAAATGGCCTGCAGCAAACACTGAGCGCTGCCACATATTGTAAACACACATTCAACACGGTGGCAGTGGTCTCCGGCTCCTCTTTAAAAAGTTTCCAAGGCTCATTGTATTGAAGTAATTGATTGCCCCTGGTAGAAATGTCCATCAGCTTTTTAACCGCTGACCTGAAATCATACGTTCGCAAAAACTGATTCATTTCCTGGATCTCGTCGTGCAACACAATCAATTCTGTGTCAAAATACTCGTACTCATCTCCGCCGGAGCCGAGGAAGGTGGCATCGAGATCTAACTCGGGTACCTGCCCCTTAAAAAACTTATGCGTCAGTACCACGACTCTATTGACAAAGTTTGCCAGATTGGCTACCAATTCATTGTTGTTGGTATCTTGAAATGCCTTCCATGTGAATTCACTGTCTTTGAGTTCGGGCATGTTTTTGATCATACAATACCTTAACTCATCTACCATTCCCGGCATTTCATCCAGGTATTCGTGTACCCAAACTGCCCAATTGCGGGACGTTGATATCTTTTGGCCTTCCAAATTCATAAACTGGTTGGCCGGTACATTATAAGGAAGACTGTATCCTCCATGCGCTTTTAATATAGCCGGAAAGATCAAACAGTGAAATACTATGTTGTCTTTGCCAATAAAATGTATTAATGCGCTATCGTCCTTACACCAATAATCCTGCCAGTCTTTTCCCTCATTAATTGCCCACTGTTTGGTGGCAGAAATATAGCCGATGGGGGCATCCATCCACACATATAACTTTTTTCCCTCGTGGCCGGGTATAGAGGCAGGAACATCAACTCCCCAGTCCAGGTCTCTCGTCATGGCCCTTGGTTGCAATCCTCCATCGATCCAAGACTTACATTGACCCAACACATGGTTTTTCCAATCTTCAGGTTCATGAGTTTGTACTCCATCCACAACACCCGTATTGATCCATTCTCTGAGCCATGGTTCGTACTTATCCAATGGCAAATACCAATGTTTGGTTGTTTTTAAAACGGGAGTCTTGCCACTCAACACAGATCTTGGGTCTTTGAGTTCATTAGGGCTAAGACTGCTGCCACAGGATTCACATTGATCTCCATAGGCATCGGCAAAACCACACTTGGGACAGGTCCCTTTGATGTATCGATCTGCTAAAAATTGCCCGGCATCTTCATCAAAATATTGCTCTGATTCTATTTCTGTAAATTCACCTTTGTCGTAGAGGGTCTTAAAAAATTCCTGCGAGGTTTCATGGTGAAGCTTGCTGGAAGTGCGATGGTAAATATCAAATTTTATTCCCATCCTTTCAAACGTCTGCTCAAACAAGGCGTGGTACTTATCTACAATGGCCTGCGGTGTTTGGCCCTCTTTTAAAGCTTTCATCGTTATAGCAGCTCCATGTTCGTCACTACCACAAACATACACTACATCCTTACCCATTAGTCTCAGAAATCGAGCATACATATCACCACTCAAATAGGCTCCGGCCAGGTGACCGATGTGCAGTGGGCCATTCGCATAGGGAAGGGCTGACGTGATAATGTATCTGGAAAATTCTCTCATGTACAAGCTCTTAAAAAGGGCGAAGATAATGATCTTTTTTGGCTTGTTCACAAAATGATAAGGGGCAGCATATGCCGCCCCCTATCATTTTATCGTTGATATCTTAGCTTACCAAAACAAGGTTACCTCTCCCTTGCCTTCGAAAGCACAAAATTCCCCTACTTTATACCGCGCATACCAAACATATACATCCGGCGGATATTTGTCGGTGCTGCGTGGCCCGCTATTCGTACTACCTGGCAATCTCGCATCCCAAGATTCTGTCAAATCTGTTGTTGAGAAAACTTCCTTGCCCCATCGGTCAAATATGTGTAATTCATAGTCTTTCACCTCAGTACTGTCAACGCCACATTTGTTGATGGCGCCAAACAAAGTATTTCCTTCGTAAGATACGGAGTCCGTTGCAAAAAAGATTCTTGGGAATCGCAGACAAGCTATGCCCAACTCTCCTGTAAGGTACTCATCGGTAGCAGTCTGGTTGCAGGCATCTGTTACGGTTACGGTGTACTTACCTTCACCATCCACCAAAACCTGGTTGCTGGTAGAATTGCCTGAACTCCACTCGTATTTGACAATGCCATTGTTGTTACCCGATGCAGCAGCCCGCGCAATCAAACCTACCTTGCCGGTCCTGCAAAAGGAATTTTCTTCCGAAGGTTCTATTTCTACGCTTGGCGCCGGATTCCAAATCGATTCGTTGACTACTGTTGCTCTCGAAGTGGTATTGCCACATTTATCCGTTACCGTTACTATATAAGTACCAAGCTCTGTGCCCTTCACAACAGCATCGGTACTCCCATTGTTCCATTTGTAAGTAAAAGGCGCAATCGCGGCTGGTGAACCCGCGGCACTCAATATAAATTCTGCTCCTTTGCACACGGTTCCACCAGGCACAACTGTAACCGTTGGAAGTGGAAACCAAAAATTACTGTCAACAGTAATTGAAGCTACTCCCGTTCGACCACAATTGTCAGTTACGGTAACCATATGGGTGCCCAAAACACTTGTTTTTAATGTATCTATTGTCTCTCCAGTATCCCATAAATAAGAATATAGTCCACCACCCCCTGAAGCCTTGGCTATTATGATAAACACGGAATCTTTACAAACCTTGGCTAGTGAGTCGAATTCCACCACCGGCGGACCCAACCAGATAAACGAACCTACGTTAATGGTTGCCTCCGCTTTTTCATCGCAGTCATCTGTGATGGTTACCCTGAAAGCACCTGTAACACTGGGTGTAATCACCCTTCCTGTTGCCCCTGTATTCCATACAAAACTGTAAGGTTCTTTTCCACTATTACCCGAAGCTATCAGCTGATAAGGGGTATTGATACAAACCTGTGAACCGATATTTATTGCAACATTCGGCAAGTCGTAATAATCAAGGGTACTGGTATCGCATAACATAAAGCAGTACTTATCATCAATGGTCACCGTGACACTAAATTCTCCGGTTTTAAATACCCTCAATGTATCTTTGGTTGATCCATCACTCCACAAGTAAGCTACCGCGCCTTCTGTGCCTGCTTCCAATAATAGGTTGATGGGCTCGTTTCGACAAAACTTCCTTTCTTCCAACTGAAGCACCGGTATTTCAAAGCCGTTGAATCCTCGTTGATTTACTTTTACTTCTTTCATGGTATCCTGCGCGGCTACCCTTTGGATGGTGAGGGTGTCAACAGCTACCAGGTGAGTAATAAATAATATATTGGTATCGGCTACCTCACATCCGGTAATTCCTTTATCGTCTGTTTTGATCAGGCCCATCTTGAGTTTACCACTCATTGCATCATCAACATCGGTCTGGTAATATCCGTAGCCGTTGTCACCAGTTTCAAAAAGATTGCCATTCAAATTAAAATGTGCCTTTGCTCTATCATATAAAACAAACCAATCTTGCTGACCATTTTGTTTCATTTTGATCATAAATGGTGTCTCAGTGGTATCTCTGATGATCAACTTACCGCTTACTACTATGCTGCCATCTTTGTCTTGTATCAAACCATCAATGATGCTCCTTTTTGAAATCTTATCATCCACCTTTTTTGACCAGATAATCTTTCCTGTAAGGTCGGCCTGAAGAATAAAACTTTGGTCCATCGCGTTGGTGGCATTACCCATTCTTCCGGCAAGAAAATAGCTATTGCCTGACTGTAAAACTTTGAGTCCTTCAGCATGTTGAAAGCCGCTGGGCAAGTAGGTGGTTGCCAGTGAGGCTGCCAATGTATCGTTGAGTTTTACCAACATGGCTGAGTTGCCGGTAGCATTGCGTTGGATCCTGCCCGTCCACACAAAGCCGGTATCTGTGGTGGATCTGAAATCTCTGGCTTCTGATGGCAAAGCATTGCTGGTTAATCTGCGCTGGCTATATTTAAACGATTGTCTTATTCCCCCTTTTGAGTTGAGCTGATTAACATACCACAAAGCACTGTCTTGTCTGTCTACCTGACACAACTCGTACAGCAGGGTGTCAATACCCTCAGTAAGTAGATGTCCGGTTCTGGTACCAGCATCCGTTACACTGCCATTAAAGGCCATCGACCACGAAAGTCTTAGTCCATCATCCATACCCAACAACACCCTTTTGTCATTGACACCATTGGTAGAAAATGAAACAAAAACACTGTCAGACTTTGCTTGAAACATGGAAATATTGCCCGCTAAAATGCCGGCCTTGTCCTCCATCTCAATTTTCCAGCTCTGCTTGATATCTCCCTTGGGTTTAAGCGCTGTAAGAATCATGTAACTGTAAGCCGTATCTGTTATTGACCTAACCCCATCCAGTGAAAGATAAGCACCGTCCTTTAATTGCAGCCCGGCAAGGTTCACTACGGATGAATCAGGTTGATTGAATGCAGCCCTTAAAGGATAACCCCTGTGAAACTTGTTTTGGCCCATTAAAAAACTGTGTAATAAAACAGCAAGGACGATCAGTATGGATCTTGACATATCTAAATTTTTCCGGTTTCAAAGATAATACTTCTTACCATGCATAGTCATTTCAGCCAGATTTTTTATCCACCCTGTAGGTTATCCCGACATCTAAGACAATTTTTGAGGTTTTTCAAAATAAAATTTGGCCTAATCGTTTGATCCAAAATGTTCATACCCTCTTCAATGGGTGGCTTCAGGGGCAAATTGTCTATTTTTGCGACATGTATCATTCGCCTCCATCTGATTGGCAAAAACTGGCAGAACTGGTTGAAGCGTGGAAACGATTTCCTCCCGATCCGGAACAACAGGTTTCAAGAATCACAGCTTTGTTTGTCTCTATGTCGTCTGCCGACTCCATCAAAGCTGCTGCCTGGCTACTCAGCAGAGACCTTAGGTCCCGACCCGTTGATCTGGAAACGTTGGTGGAAATGGTCATGCTCAGAAACAATCTACCAGATTGGCTGGTAAATTATACCCTGGAAGTCAATGGAGATAAGGCCGAAGCGCTTGCTGAACTTGATCAACCCAAACAACCTTCGACCTGGCCCGCCCTCCACATTTTGCAACTCTGCCACCAACTCAAAAAGAACAGTCAGCAAGAGATCACCATTGCTTCCGTTTGGGATCACTGCCAGACCAGGGGCAGGTGGCTGGTCAATAGAATAATTCTCGGGCAGTACACCACACCCATTTCCCCGGTTTTGGTGTACAAGGCCATTTCTGTGTATCTGGCATGCCCGGTGTATCCAATATCTGCCACTATTCAAAACTGGGACCCTTTCACCCAGCCACTAAACTTTCTTGCCGGTGGCACCAAAAATCAAGGCTTCACCGCTGAAATGCCGATTCTCCCTCCATTGATCAGCGTTGAACCTTCTACTTTGGACATGCCCACTAACGAAGTTACGGGCCTGCTTTTTCCTACGGGACTCAAAAGAGGGTGGCTGCATTACAAGCAAGATCACGCAATGCTGTCTACCGAAGAAGGGGTTCTGTTGGCCACTTTTCAGACAGTCAAAAACAGGGTCATGCCAGAGATGTTTGCAGATGTATTTTATGAGGCAGGCACAGGCAAGAATGCAAAGATTATGAACGTTTGGCTCCACGATTTGCCTGAGCTGTTTTCATATAAAAACTTCACCTGGGTGCAAAGACAAAGTGTTTTATCGGAGTTGTATGAAGCACTTTCAGCTCCCCAATTATTCCACTTACCGGAATCTATAATCCTGCCTTCTGATCTGCTCACACCAGATATCCCTGGTCAAAAAACATTGATCATCAAGGAAGGATGGGATGGCTATGCACTGCAATTGAAACCCAAAAAAAAAGTGGCAATGGCCATGTTGGTGTATGTAAAAAGGAGCAACCTCGAAGCAGGGGCCTGGGAAGAATTGACCCTTGGAATGCGACACACCGCTCATGCCGATCTGGTGCCTGTTGCTCGTTGGAACCCACCGGCCGATTGGCTTCACCAGGAGGAGTGGCAGGCTGGTATCAAAAAATTATTGGGTGAGCGGTTTGGTCCTGTTACGACCGTTCGAACAGGGTGGCTGGTTGAAATTGAGTTTGATCAGGTCTTACCTTCCCGAAAACACAAAAGCGGTTATTTTATCCCTAATGTTGAAATTTTATCTTGGAAAACAGCTGCTAATTTGGAAGATGTTGACAACATTGAAAATCTTTACAACGGGTTATGAAACAAATAAGGCATAATCTCTGTGCAATTTAAAAAAATATTATACTGATTATCAATTAGTTCCAAAGATGAGCAACAATATTGTTGAAAAAACAAGCATATCTCAACAAAAAAACTACTTTTGTGGGAACTAAAACCGACATGTAACTTATTACATAATCGTAAAAAAAACTCAGATATATGTACTGGACACTTGAACTTGCCCACCATCTGGAAGATGCGCCATGGCCTGCGACCAAGGACGAACTCATCGATTATGCCATTCGATCTGGTGCCCCTATTGAAGTAATAGAAAACCTCAACGAATTGGAAGACGAAGCAGAGATCTATGATACCATGGAAGACATTTGGCCGGATTATCCGCGAAAGGATGACTTCCTGTTCAATGAAGATGAATATTAATCCATTTTTAAAGAAATGACAGTGCCCCTGTATTTCACTCTGAAATTAAAGGGGCATTTTTATTTTTTCAATCAATTCAGGCCTTATGATCATTGCCATTGATGGTTTTTCTTCTTGTGGCAAATCCACCATCGCCAAAGCGTTGGCAGCTATCCTTAAGTTACCTTACATCGATTCTGGTGCTATGTACAGAGCTGTTACCTGGTACTTTCTTGAAAACCAAATAGACTTTACGAATGAACATGCTGTATATGACGCCCTCAATCACATCAGCATTAAATTTGTAAGAGAAGGAGATCAGAACGTACTTTATTGCAATGGCCAGGCTCTCAGAGAAGAGTTGCGTTCAATGGATGTTTCCAACAAGGTTAGTGAAGTATCGGCCATTGCTGAAGTAAGGATTAAAATGGTGACCCTCCAACAGCAAATGGGGTCCAATGGAGCAGTGATGGACGGCAGAGACATTGGCACAGTTGTTTTTCCGAAAGCAGATTTTAAATTTTTTCTGGTGGCCGACCCTAATGTCAGAGCCAAAAGAAGATTTGATGAATTGAAAGATAAAAATGAAGACATTTCTCTGGAAGAAGTTGTAGCCAACCTCAATCACCGCGATCACATCGATTCAACCCGCGAGCACAGCCCGCTCCGAAAAGCCGATGATGCCATTGAAATCGACAATACCCACCTAAGCAAGGATGAACAGATTCAGGTCATCATCAAATACCTCAACCCTTCTGCCTGATTTTTTTTACAGTTATTATTTGATGTATTTTGCCATAGCCATGACCAATTCGTTGTCAATCATATCACCTTTGATCCGGCATACAATTTTATGGTTTCGGTCAAGAATATACAAAGTGGGTATGGTGTAAATGTTGTAAATGACCTGAAACCGCGATATTGCCTTGGGATCAGCCCAATAATACCACGCAGATGGCAAACCCAATTCATCCCTTCCCTCCCAACACATCGATACCTTATCGGCTCTTTTTCCACAAATGGTAATGACTTTTAAACCCTTGGCCTGATATTGAGGGTAAAGTCTGGCTAATGCAGGCAATTCATCGATGCAATGAGGGCAGTCCGGATTCCAAAATGCCAGCAGGGTGTATTCCGCATCTAAATCATACACATGTCTGGGCACATCCTTTTCATCATAAAAACGAAGGTCGGGGAGAAAATTACCCGTCATCACTCTATTGATGCTGTTGGCCTGGTTGGTATGCCGGTACCACTCTTCTTCACCCAGCAGCGACTTGTCAGCTTTCTCAACGTACTTTCTCACAAGATGTACATAAACTTTGTCGAGATCAAACCGACTGCTTCTTGAATATACCTGCAATAAATATTTTAAATAATATAAATAATATTCCTGCTTACCAGATAATTGGGCCAGGGCTTCATCGACCATTAAAGAAGGATCACCTGACAACTCATCCCAAAGGCCCAGGGTATAATGATCCAACCAATCTATGCCCAGGGGTGATGACCAAAAAAGGCTGTCTCCACCTTGCCATGAACTTAGGTAATTTTGTGTAAAAATCTGCCACCTTAATGCTCTGTCTTTCATCCAATCATTGGATCTGGGAGCCGCCATTACAGGAGTTTGTCTGGCCAGACGAGCGGTTAAACCTTCAGGATGTTTTGCTAAAAATTGGGTCTGGTAAATAATGGCCGACTCTTCTTTGGAAGTAATAAACTTGTAATTGAGCTCATCCATTTGATAGCGATAATAATCAATGAGCTTCATATAATCTGCCATGTGACCCGCCATCACATTTCTATATTGATAATAATTTTCGCTTTCTTTATTACCCTCAAAGGCCAGCGTTTCAAATATCTGAGGCAGGGTACACGACACTGAAAAACTGCCCTGACCCTTATCAATCGCTACATGAAAGTAGTTGAGCCTGCCCATGGAAGATGTTTTAAAAAAGATAGCATAAAATCCTGGTTTCACCGGCCCCTTTACCCTGATTTCATAAGTGCCATCTTCATTTTTTAAATCAAATTGCTGAGGATAAGGCTTCCTTCCCAGTGTCTTACCAAACCATATCGTATCATAGGTCAAACCTTCCATCTTTATCCGGATCGTTATATCATTGGCATATCCTTTGGCAAAAGTCAAAAGACAAAAGCCGACCATTAATACTCTTTTCCATTGCTGGCCCATCTTTCTATACACTTGAATTCAATTAAGGCAGCAAATATCTGATTAATTTGACATTTGAGCATCAACTTTAACCTACTGTTAATACTTCATGAAATTAAAACGGGCCGACCTTCGTCGACCCGTTCAACAAATCTAATCTGCAACAAATATGACTATACAGCTGAAAGATCAGCTTCTCTCACTATTCCATCAATGACATCTTCACTTATTTCCAAAAAATCAACAACGCCGGTTCCTACATTGTAAATACCACCCACAATATCAATTTTACCTTGCTTTTTCATCTCAGTTAAGATGGTACTCAATGCATAAATATTTTTGATCTGCAACTCTACGTTTTTAAGCATGACTTTATGTACAAAATCATGGTTTTTGGAATGTCGTTGCTCTTTGGTTGTAGTTTCCATATCAACTGCCGGAGTGATCTGTGCCAGCAACGGTGTTATGTTTCCATCTTGAAAATTATCACATGCACCTTTAATCGCACCACACTGGGTATGACCTAAAACCACAATGATCTTAGATCCCAGATACTTGCAGGCAAATTCTAGTGATCCAACGGCAAACTGACTTGCTACATTACCTGCCAATCTTACACTAAATATATCTCCCAGTCCCTGGTCAAATACCAGTTCAGCAGAAGTACGACTATCACTGCAACTGAGAATAGAGGCAAATGGAAATTGACCATCGCGCGTATCATTGACCATCTCCAACAAATTGCGATTAATTTTGAGGTTGTTGATAAACCTGCTATTGCCTTCTTTCAAAAATTGCAGAGCCATAGCGGGTGATATCGTATCCTGAGTTTCTTTTGTATGCGCTTTCATTCTATTTTTTTTATTGCTAGTTTAATTAGGGTTCTGATATTATTTCTGGTTTATACTTCTCTCTGTTGTCAGCAGAAAATATTTTAACATGGTTGGTGTTTTCAATTTCATAATCTTCCTTAAATCCTGTCAATTCAAGGTGAATGCTTTTTTGTTTTGATACGATGTCTCTAAATTCTTTTAGCAATTCAAGAATGTCATGGGCTATATACTGCGTTGCCGATGCATCTATGACAACGCTGCTTCCTTCAGGTAATTCTGAGAGTGTTCGTTTGATGGCCGCCTTATTGAGAAAACTTACCTCTTGTGCCAACTCAATGAAAATCCGGTCACCATCTTTATAACTTTCGCTCGAAAAGGAATAGGCATTTTTCATATTTCCCCTTAATACATATAATATGCTCAAGCCTAAACCAATAGCTACTCCTGTTAACAAGTCTGTCAAAACTACAGCCAGGAGGGTAACCACAAACGGAAAAAACTGATATTTTCCCTGGCGATAAAAATGCCAGAGTTTAGCAGGGTTGGCAAGTTTATAACCTATCATCAATAAAATAGCAGCCAGTGAAGCCAGTGGTATTTTGTTCAAAATGCGCGGAATAACGAGCACACATACCAATAGAAAAATGCCATGCAAGATGGCAGACATTCTGCTTTGAGCTCCTGATGTTATATTGGCAGTAGTTCGTACCACCACAGAAGTCATAGGCAAGCCACCCACCAAGCCGCTCAAAGAATTACCAACCCCCTGGGCCAGAAGTTCTCTGTTAGGATCTGAATATCTTTTTTGCGGATCCATCTTATCACCGGCTTCTATACACAAGAGGGTTTCAAGCGAGGCTACAATGGCAATCGTTCCTGCTACAACCCAAACCTTTTCATTCATTAAAGCACTAAAATCAGGCAGGGTAATTATGCCTCCAAGTGCACCTAAGGAGTCAACCACGGGTAGCGTTACCAGGTGCTCACTTTGTAGCACCCAACTCCCACCTATCCCTGTAAATATTTCCTGCAAAACAATGCCGGTAGCTACTACTGCCAATGCACCTGGCAGCAACTTCATTTTTTTAAGTGCTGGTATTTTTTCCCATAATATCAATAACAGTAAACTGATAATGGACAAAGTGATGGCAGTAGGGTGCATGTAATCAAACATATCCAGAAGTGAGGTAAAAGTATTGGACCCTCCCTTTTCTGCAAAAGCCATGTCTCCTTCTGTGTCTCTGTCATATCCTACGGCATGAGGCAATTGTTTGAGAAATATGATTACCCCAATGCCGGCCAACATGCCCTCCACCACACTGTTGGGAAAGTAATCAGCCACACTCCCTGCCTTAATCAGTCCTAATACCAACTGCATTAGGCCTGCCAAAACAACGGCACTTAAAAATATCTCGTAACTGCCCAAGGTTGATATGGCCGTTAATACAATGGCAGTTAAACCTGCGGCAGGCCCTGATACACTCACATGTGAGCCACTCAGACTTCCCACCACCATGCCCCCTACGATGCCGGATATAATGCCGGCAAACAAGGGAGCGCCGGATGCCATGGCTATGCCCAAACAAAGGGGCAAGGCAACCAAAAACACCACCAATGAAGCAGGAAGGTCTGCCTTTATTTTTTGTTGCAAATTCATAATTGAAATTTCTTACCGCCGACAATAACCTTTAAGTGGTATGGCCGGCTGGGATTTAAAAGTGAAAAATGTCATAGTAAATTGTACCAACTATATCATTGGTAACGTGATGGACTAATCACTTAAACCAACAAGATCAAATACTTGAAGTAGAAATTAATTTAATGGAAATAAAGTCAAATTAGCCCTGTTAGGCCAATTCTGGTGGTTGAAGCACGGAGGCTCCTTTAAAAAGATGAGACAGCGAGATGGTTATAAAATTGTGATGAAGTTGTTCAACTTCAGGAGTACTTTCTACTAATGGAATATACTTCTTTACAAATTTTAACTCTTTGATGCTGTCTTTGTGACTTACCTCTTCTTCTTCACTTTGTTCATACAAAACAATCAGCGTATCATATACCCACAAATCTATAAGAGGCTTACCTCCCAAAGTAAGGGCTATTGTAAACGCTAATAATATTCTGGTGATTCGGTGCATTGTCGATTAAACAAAATAAGATTAAAAATAGTTTCATTTAAAATTAAAAAAGAACAAATAGCACAATTATGAACATTTTTACATTTTTTATTCTTTGTAAAATAAAATAATCAAAATATTATTCCTAAACTTAGTGTCCGTTTTTTCTTTTTATAAGAAAGCCATGGCCCCAAACTGCTCTATCAATATGTTATCATACTTATCAGCTGCCTTGATCAGCTTATTGATGGTTTTTTTACAGCTTTCAAAATGCATGTGCTGATCATAAATGAGACTCGAAATCACAATGTTGTTTTCCTTTAAAGCAAAGGTCATTCCCTTGTTGTGGTAATTTTGTTTCATCAAATAAGTATAAATCCGGGCCATGTTTTCATTGGGTAAATAGCAAAGGGTAGCATCGGCAATTAAAAAGCCGGAAGGTTCATGGTATACAATGTTTACTTTGGCGCTGCCTTTACTGATCTCCCAGTTGTTGACTCCCCTCCTACAAATCGCAACATCATATCCCAACTGCATCAAAACCTCTTCTATTTTTTTGCTGATGCCAAACGCTTCGTAAGTTGGGGCATCAGATATGTATTTCACCCTGGCTCCACAGTGCAAACAATACAAATTTCTGGGAGTCGTCTCTTCCAGCATCTGGTTGCAGGAAGTACATTTTACCACCCTTGCAGGCATAAGCTCTGTATAGGCCTCCACTACTTTTTTAATTTCTGCATATGGCAGGGCTATGCCAATATTTTGGCCTCCATCTACCATAAAGGTATTGATTCCTAATAATTGACCATCCATACTCAACAATGGTCCTCCACTGTTTCCCGGATTAAGGGCGGCATCGTGCTGAAAATAAGCAAGGGCTCCCAGCTCGTATTCTACACTGGATATGATGCCGCGTGTAATAGAAAACTTATATCCAAAAGGATGGCCACAAGCTAAAACGGAATCTCCTGCATCCGGCATTTCATTGGCCCAATGTAATGCAACCAATTCGCGAGTTGCCTGGGGCAACTTCAAAAAAGCGAGATCCAGTTTTTCATCCAGATAGATGACGTCTGTTTGTTGTCTTTCAAAAGCAAGTCCTTCGATCACTACCCTGGCATTGTCTCTCACTACATGTTCATTGGTTACAATGATACCAGGAGCTGCTAATACAAAGCCTGTTCCCGTGGCGTACGGTGTGGCTATCTGCACTACCAGGGGCTCCAGCCATGGCATTAAACTTTTACTCATAGCGTGAAATTTTTATAATCCAGCTTGCTGATAGCCCTAAGATAACTGTCTCCAAAACGGGCCTTATCCTGAAAGTTGAGCAAATAAGAAAATTGTTTTGGGGTCACCTTTTGAAAAGGCGAGGCCTTCAAAATCTTCTCAAGTAAGGGTATTATTTTTTTCTCATCTACCTTGCCATCGTGCTTTACCAATGAGTTATACCCAAGACTTGTAAAAAAATCATTCTCCAGTACCCTGGCCAGAATCTGCAATAAGCGGTGGTCTGTGATGGGCAAGGCATAGCCAAACAAAAGCAGACTACATACATATCTCGGAATGTATTCGGCGTATTGAGTAAGATCGCTTTGTAAATACCAGTCAAAATGCACAAGTTCTTGTTCCGCAACTTCCTGCAATTTAATATGGGCCGCAGCTTCCAACCTGCCAAAGGTATGTTTGGTGTCGTACAACTCGTCAAGCAATGCATCATCGGTAACGTCCTCCATTGAAATCAGCTCCTGATAGATTGCTGCATTTTTTCGTTGGGGGGTAAGTGTGTTGATGTGAAAAAAAGTAGCAAATATTCTTTCAATGTGATCCATGGTCTTTCCTTCCGGCTTAAGCAGATAGTCGACCATGAAAGCAGTACTCAACATAATGTAAGACAACATACCGGGATATTTTTCAAACGATAGCCCAGCCTCCTTGTATATCTCAAGTGCCTTCCCAATAGAATTCCTGAAATAACTGAGTTTTATCCTTTTTTCTCTGTCACCCAGATGCTGGATGTTGCCGTTGAAAACAGGACTCAATTCGGCAAAGGTATTGACCAGCACATCATCCCTTTTATCAGCCTGGGTAGCCAGCTCTTTTAGGCCATAATATAGCTTGTAAGGACTACCATCCTGGTGATCGGTGTGCATAACCATCGTCAGCTTATTATCGCTATCAAGGGCATAGGCAGAATACCTCAACTCATAGTTTTCCTCCAATAGCATTCGCATAGCACCCAGACTAAGGCTTTCGCAGCGGGCAATCACCGCCTCCGCAAAAAAACCATCCTGATTGGCAAAGCCCTCAATACACTTGGATCCCTGATATACTTTAAACCGGAGTTTTTCGTGAGATGTCTCTTCAAAACTGACATTTCCTTCGTGTTCATCCGTCAAATAGGCCAAAAAGTGTTTGATGGAAGATAAATAATTTTTTTTATCATGCGCTTCAATGGCACGCTCCCAGTGGATGAGTCGTTCTTCCGCCTGGTACACATCTGAAAATCTTCCAAAAGCATAGCAGGGTTCGGTGGCTTCCTGACCCAGTAAATTTCTGAAAAACTTCATTCCTTTATACTTTTGGGTAAAATTATCAAATAATGCGTTTTCGCACAGAATTAAAAATAAATAAGTCGGACCTCTCTCTCGGCTATGCCGACACTGTGGTTCTTCTGGGATCCTGTTTTGCCGACAACCTGGGTGACAAACTCGAAAATTTAAGATTTAAGGCTCTTTCCAATCCCCTCGGCACCTTCTATAATCCGGTTACTGCTGACTACTTGCTTCAAGCCATGCGTTTCCCCGCACCGATTAACGAAGATCAACTCGTAGAAAGAGAAGGGGTGTTTGCCCACCCCCAGTTTCACAGTTCTTTTAATCATGCCGATCCTTCTATTGTCATAAATCGAATCAATGATGCTTTGGCCCAGACCCGCCAAAACCTCCAATCGGCGTCCTTTCTTTTTTTGACTCTGGGCACCGCCTGGGTTTATGAAACCAAAGCCCATCATCAAGTAGTATCCAACTGCCACAAACAAGCCCAACAGCTCTTCAATAAGAGACTACTCAAAAAAAATGAAATTGTGGAAAGCCTTACCTCTCTGTATGATCACCTCAGAGACATCCAGCCGGCATGCAAACTGGTACTGACCCTCAGTCCTGTGCGCCACACTAAAGATGGTCTTGAAAACAACCAACTGAGCAAGGCTTTGTTGCTAACAGGAATTTACGAGGCTATGGAATCAAGACCCGCCATTACTTATTTCCCTGCCTATGAAATCTTGTTGGACGACCTTAGAGATTACCGGTTTTACGCCAACGACCTGATCCACCCCAACTCAATGGCGGTAGAATATCTCTGGGAAAAATTTAGCGAAAGATATTTTGACGAACCCACCCTTCAAATAATTAGAGAGGTTGCTGACATCAATGCATTTTTGGGTCACCGACCTGTGGTTTTCACAAGCGACTATCAGAGGCACCTAGCACAAATCAAAGACCAGGTGACTGCCCTCAATCCCAAACTGGGCCGGCCATACGATGTCGGGGCGGCATTTGTAGGTGTAAAATCGGTCGACAAAGAGGAGGATTGATTATCTTTACCCATAAATCCAAATTTCATATGACACTGGGAGAATTTTTTAGCCACTGTTCTCAAAATCCGGGTACCCTGCTTACCCTTTTTACAGCCTTGCCGCTAACAGCCTTTCTGGCAATGATATTTGGAAAAAATGAAGGCCATTTATCACCCTGGAAATACCTGTATTCTATTTTAGTCTATCTGGCCTGCATTCCCGGAATCTTTGCGCTCACCCTAAGCGCGTATATGTTCTTTTTTGAAAGAGGCAGCATCCTCAATGCCAATATTTATACGCAGATTCTTCCTGTTTTGTGCATGGTGGTAACCTTGTGGTTGATCAGAAGGAATGTAGATTTTCAACACATACCCGGCTTTGATAAAATCGGAGGATTGGTGTTTTTTCTAACCGTGCTGATCATTCTTCTTTGGATCCTTGAAAAAACCCATATTGTGGTTTTTACCTACATGCCATTTTACCAGTTTGGTCTGCTATTTTTAGGCATGATCTTACTCTTGCGATGGGGCATCAAAAGAATTTTTGGATAGGTCTTTAATTTCTGCGGTCCAGACCCCAAAGCAGTTTTTCCCGCATGGTAGCCATGTACCTCATTCCCTCCAACAGGACAAGCTGGGTGCTGTGCTGCGACTTTTGTACCGCAATTTTATAGTCATCGCTGATGGTTTCAAACCTTGAATCCATCGTACAAAGAAAGTTTTCTGCCCTGCCCTCAATCTCAAAACTAATCTCTACATCGTCGCGGATAACAAGCGGTCGTACATTGAGATTATGAGGAGCGATGGGGGTAATCACAAAACTTTTTGAACCCGGAAAAATAATGGGACCACCGCAAGCCAGAGAGTAACCGGTAGATCCGGTCGGTGTAGCCACAATCAAACCATCAGCCCAATAAGTGTTCAGGTATTCTCCATTGATGTAAGTATGAATGGAGATCATCGAAGAGGTATCGCGCTTGTGAATGGTAAAATCATTGAGGGCAAAGGGCAGGTCACCAAACAAGGCATGGTTGCTCCTTACCGACAACATGCTGCGCTCTTCCACAATATAACTGCCTTCCACCAATTTGTCGATCGCAGAGGTAGCCATCGATTTTTCGACACTGGATAAAAATCCAAGTCGACCAAGGTTGATACCCAAAAGGGGTATTTTGGGCTTACAGGCAAGAGTAGCGGCTTTTAAGATGGTGCCGTCTCCCCCTAGAGAAAGTATAAAATCTGGTCTAAAACCACTTAACTCTTCTGCGTTGTTCACCAGGGTATATTCAACTCCCGGCCTTACCATAGCCAACACATCCAAAAGACCAGCATGCATAACACCCACCTCAATGCCTTTTTCATCCAACTTATCCATTAGCTGGCGTAAAAAATGCTCATCGCCTTGTTTTACCAGATTTGTAAATAATAAAATTCTCAACGGCCTGTCTTAGATTTCAAAGATACAACGAATCAGGTATTCTATCTCCCATTCTTTATCAGTATTTACCATGATCAATGTCAATATGTCATACAGATTCAGTAAAATACTGTCATTATGTCACACAACTGAGCTTTAAACTGACAATTATTCTCCAAAATTGGCATTGGTATTCTCTTTGATCTGGTGTAGAAAATTAATTAACTAAAAAAAATAATTGTCATGCATACCAAATTTAGAAAAAATCCGGGATTTAGAAATGCGCCCATCTTTTCCAACCTACTCCACGAAGTATTGAATACACCGGTTCAGGATGTGGTAAAAGACCAGGAGAAAAAGTACGCAACCCCTGCCGCCAACATTGTAGAATATACCGATAAATATGAGATTTCGGTGGCGTTACCGGGCTTTCAAAAGGAACAAATCGACATCCACATCGAAAACAACCAATTGATTATTTCTACTGAAAGAGAAAATGGCAGCCCACAAGGCAAAGCCATTTACAGAGAGTTTTACCAACCCAATTTCAAAAGGGTGTTCACGCTTAGCGACAAGGTTAACAAAGAAAACATTGGTGCTTCTTACAACAACGGCATCCTGGTGCTTAGCCTCACCAAAGCGGAAGAAGCCAAACCTAAATCCATCACCATTCTTTAACCCAAAACAATATTAAAATGATGTATAACGTTTCAAACATATTCGACCAAATCCTCAACAGGAGCATCAGTGAGATGGTAGGTGCAGACATTACGCTCTCCATCCCTTCAGCCAATATCGTAGAGCACGATGACAGTTTTCAAATCATCCTTGCTGCCCCGGGACTGGAAAAGGGAGATTTTAACATCAGCGTCGATAAAAACCAACTCATTGTATCTGCAGAAAAGGAAAATCCGGTCTTGCCGGAAGGTGCTGCGGTAAAGCGAAAAGAATTCAATTATTCAAGCTTCAAACGAAACTTTACCCTCCCTGATTCTGTTGATATTGATAGGATAAAGGCTGAATATACCGACGGATTATTGAGCCTGACCCTCTACAAAAAAGAAGCGAAAAACGAAGATCTGAAAAAGATCAGAGTGGATTAAAGTAAATAGTGTTTTTCATAAGGTTTTGATTGTTGGGCCGCCAGTAAAGAACTGGCGGTCTTTTTTTTTATTCAAACTCACCTTTGTAATCCAGTGCCTGGTGGATGTGTGCCAAATGATGCCTGCAATGCCAGTCGTACAACGCCAATGCCTCTCCCAGCGTGTAGTTTTTATGACTCTCCGGATGAAAATAACTGCGGTTATGATATTGGTGTATGTCAATCGTTCGCAACAAGATCACAAACTTGGCATGTACTGCTTCCAGCATTTGAAAAGAATAATGCAGGTATTCGGGCCTATAATCTTCCAGCTGTGCCCACAACCCTTCTTTGTAAGGCTTAATAGTAGGTGTATCTTCGGTCAAAGCCAATTTAAATCTTAACAAGGCATTGGTATGGCTATCGCACATGTGGTGTATCACCTGAGCTATACTCCATCCATGCGGACGATACTTCCATTGCCATTCTTTACCGGTCAACCCTTCTGTAATACCACCTAATTCTGTAGGCAGATCTTCAATCGTTTGAACCCATCTTTCTATTTCGTTTTCACCAACAAAAGCAGGACTCTCAAACTTTCCGATGGGGTACATCAATTGGTATAAATGGTCGGTTTCCATATGGTTTTCTTTATACACAAATATAACCAAAACACTTCGCAAAATGAACGCTTTGCCTTCGTTTTTTGTGCTTATTTCACATAAAAAAAAGGGGAGCTCCTTTCGGATAACTCCCCAAAAACTTGGTAGCTTTAAACGTTCTGTATTAGAAGGCTTTGTTATTTTATCTTTTCTACCAGATAGGTGAATGATTTTTCTCCCGTAATCATGTCCTTCATTACATTCATGGTCTCTGTCAGGTAAAAGTCCTTTTTCATTTCTTTGAACCAGTCTTCATTCCTGGCTTTTTTAGACTCATCTGCTTCAATACCAGCCAAATCCTGAGGTAGGTTTTTCACACCAAATCCCTTTAACTCTGTTTTATACAATTCTTCGTATTTTTTGGCTTCTTTTTCTAAAACATCCATCTGTGTTCTGTAATCCTTTAATGAAAGATTCACCACAGATTCATCTCTGTTCTTTTTCAGCCTTTTGGCGTTGTCCTGAACACTCTTGAAACGCTCATCACCTGCTACCCTCTTTTTACTCTTTTCAACAATGCTGCTCAGGTGTTCTATTTTCACCACTTGCTGTCCATAACTCTGAGGGGCAATTTCGGTCCATTCCATGGCATTTGCATATTCTTTCTCACCAACATCAATGTACATGTAGTTGTCAGGCAACACAACATCAGGTACCACTCCTTTCAACTGGGTGGATCCTCCATTGACCCTGTAAAATTTCTGCACAGTCATTTTGATCTCTCCTAATGGTTTCAACTCATCACTGCCTGAAACGGCCTTGTCCAAATCAAAAAATCTTTGAACAGATCCCTTACCAAACGTACTGGCACTGCCCACTATCACAGCCCTGCCGTAATCCTGCATTGCTGCTGCTATGATTTCTGACGCTGAAGCACTCATGCTGTTGACCATGATAATAAGCGGTCCGTCGTATTGCACCCTGCTATCTCTGTCCTGATGAACATAGGGCTTAGCCTGTCTTGATTTTACCTGCACTATAGGACCTTGCTCTATAAACAATCCCGACATGTCAACCACATCGTTGAGACTGCCTCCTGTATTGTTTCTTAAATCAAGGATGATACCATTCACCTTGTTTTCTTTTAACTTTTCTACTTCTCTCGCTACATCCACCGCGCAACTATTACCATTTTCATTTTCAAATGAAGAATAAAACTTGGGCAACTTGATGTATCCGATATTATTGATCACACCCGGCATGTCAAAAATCACAGACCTGGCAAACGACTCATCCAGGATGACCTCATCTCTGGTGATGGTGATCTGTTTAACTGTGCCGTCTTGTTTTTTGACCATCAGTGTCACCTTGGTACCTTTTTTACCCCTGATATGGGTTACCGCATCATCCACGCGCATACCCGCCAGTTCTACAGGCTCCTTGCCTTCCTGGGCTGCAGAAAGGATGATGTCATTGGCCTCCAGTTCTTTACCTTTCCATGCCGGACCTCCGGTTACGATGTCGCTCACTTTGATGTAATCACCATCCTGTTGCAGCCTGGCACCAATGCCGTCGACCTTGCCACCCATGTTGATGTCAAAGTCCTGCTTTTCTTTGGGATTGAAAAAATCGGTGTGGGGGTCAAAATAATTACTGATCGATCCTACATATGATTCAAAGCGATCACTTCTCCTTAGCTTTCTCAATCTGTTGAACCAATCACCAAAAGTTTTTTTGATGTCTTTTCTCACATCCTCCAACAACTCAGCTTCGCTCTTTTTAGGCTCTTTGCTGTCTTTGCTATCAGCTTGCTCATCCAACTTTCTGTCAAGACGGGTGATTACCTCATAGGTCAAAAAGTCTTTCCAGTATTGTTTGAGCTGTGCCTCGTCTTTGGCATACGGCTTTTTTTCTTCATCCAATTCTATCTTACGATTCTGGTTGAGGTCAAAAGGCTGATCTATGATCTCATTGTAGAAGGTCTCAGCCAGGGTCATTCTTTTTTCAAGCATGCCCAGTGATTGATTAAAGAACTCAAAAGACCTGCGGTTGATTTGATCATCAATCTGCAATTGGTGGGCAGTCAGTTGATCAATATCTCCTTGTGTAAAATATCTTTTCCCTCCGTCTACCCTCTCCAGATAAGTTTTAAATACATACTTCGATAACTCATCATCGATGGGCTTAGGGGCAAAATGTACATTGTCCACGTACTGAAGCATGGCGCTAATGATCAGGCTTTCCTTATCATCTCCGGTAATGGTGGGCTGCATGGATTTAAAGCCCACAAAGCCTAAGATCAGGGCAACTACCACAGAACTTTTGTATATCATACTTTTCATCAATTTGTTAACCAATATAATAACTAATAAAGAACAGCTAAGTTATGCGATTTAGCCTAAATCCGTCTACTTTTAACTTTATCCTAACAACCAGACATGAATTTTAGTTATCCTCCTCTTCAAATTCATCATTGGGTTGCTTCACCGGCCCCCCTTGCTGGTTGATGGC
>JAGNSQ010000182.1 GCA_017987975.1 Saprospiraceae bacterium | reverse complement strand
ACTGTTGAAGGTAGTGGGGATACTACTGAAATTTTTCCTCCTGCCAATTATAGTGCAACACTTGAGGCCGGCTTCCATCAGATCTCATTTTTGTATACAGATTGTGGAGGCAATCTTTCAAAGTGTATAACTCAAATCACAGTGCAGGATCAGCAAGCTCCGGTAATAACCTGCCCCCCTGGCATCAACAACCTGAATGCTGATGCCAATTGTGAAGCCCAACTTAACTTAGCTTTGCAACTTTCGGTATCCGATAATTGCGGCTTTCCAAGTGGCTACGATGAAGTTTTACCGGTATCAACTGAAGCTAAAAAAATACAATTCAGGTTCAACGAAACCAACGGCAATCATTTGGCGCTCAATAAAAATATCACCTTTCCTTTAGTGCCCTTGATAAAGTACCACACCGAGGCAGTCATTGTAGAAGTAAATGCATTTGGTGATCTCAACGATATAACGGAGTACTTTGACATAATTGGAGAAGGTGGCTACAACTTTGGAAAAACGAGGGCTAGTTACGGTAGCGGATGCGGCACTTCTCTTACACGGTTTGAAGTGCCTGTAAGTACTTACAATGATTGGGCAGCTGATGGAGAGATTACCATAACCGCAGTAGCCAATAATATGCCTGGTGAGGAAGGAAATGGCATTAATCCATGTAATTTTCTGACACCCAATCAGACCATTGATGAGAATAGTTTTTTAAGTATTCGGCTGATAGTAAAGAACCCGATTATTACTTACAAAATAGATAATGAATCGGCGATTTCCATTGGGCAAGAAGATACATTAAGGGCTACCCTTGCAGCCGGTATTCATAAAATAAAATTTGAAACCAAAGACAATCAAAACAATGGGACCTTTTGTGAAACACAGGTTCAGGTAAGGGATAACATTGCTCCTGAACCAAGGTGTAAAGGTTTTGTTGTTAGACTACACCCCTCAGGATCCAGTGCATATATACTTCATCCGGATAGCATCAACAGTAGCAGCACAGATAATTGTGCCATAGATACCAGCTGGGTTGTCAATGGCGTTTATAATTGTTCTGATATTGGAAATGACAGGACCGCCATATTATTTGTTAAAGATGAAAATGGAAATATTGCCTCATGCAGTGCTCCAATAAGAATAGAAGCAGGGGTATTAACACCTACTTTTACAGCAGGCCTTTGCGAAGGAGACACGTTAAAACTTTTTGCCAATGTTCCAACCGGTGGCAACCAAAACCAATATACATATGAATGGTATCGCAATGATGTATTGGTAGCAAATATAGAAAATCCAAAATTTTCAAATGCGGGCTCTGGTTTTAATGGGGTGTATCGTGCCCTTGTGAAAGGACTCAATGGCTGTTTTGCAGAAGGTTTAGTTACCGTAAATATTCAACCCCTTACCACACCTGGGGTTACATCGGATTTTGACAATTACTGTGAAAGTGAAACCATACTGCTCACCACCAACTCATTTACAGGTGATATCCGATATGAATGGTATGAAGGGTTCCCCCCCAACGGTGTGCTTATAGGAAACACTACGAGTCCGGAATTTACGATAGTGCCATCTTCCGGTATACACAATTATTATGTGATTGCCCTCAGTCAGAGTTGCACTTCCAATCCAAGTCCAACCAAAAGATTGACAATCTACAAAAAACCGCTTGTGGTATTACTTTCCTCTTTTGAAAACATCTGTGAAGGGGGTGCTATTCAATTGGGAACCACCACTACCGGTCAAGGCTATAGCTATGAATGGACCGGGCCTGATGGTTTTTTTAGTGACCTCGCCAATCCTGCCCAAATTTCTAACGTAAAAAGTGAAAAACAAGGTAAGTACCAATTGGTAATCAGTGTTGGAAACTGCAAATCCGATACCGCAACCACCAATGTAATAGTTTTACCTACTCCACCCCAGCCAGAGATTACAGGAGAGAGCATTTATTGTGAAGGCAGTACATTTTCTCTTGTAGTCAACAATCTGCCTATACAGGAAAAATATACCTGGTATAAAGATGGCGAAAAGTTCAGGGTTACCAGTGACAATTCCCTTGAAATTTTAAATGTGCCCACGAGCGCTTCCGGTCTTTGGCAGGTAATTGTGGAGTCTAACGGATGCACATCAGATACTTCTGATGCCAAGCTCATCAGCATTGATAATTTGTCGGTGATTGGTGCTGACAACAGTGGTCCGGCCTGTGAGGGAGACACGATAAACCTGAGTGCCACCTTTGTACCTAATAGTTCCTATCAATGGTCAGGGCCTGGAGCATTCTCAGCTGCTGGCCAATTTGTAAAAGCACCTGCAAAGTCTGGTGATTACTTTGTGACAATAACCACCACCACAGGGTGTGAAAATGTGACATCAACCAGTGTTGAAGTTAACGTAGCTCCTGTTATAACTGCATTGAGCAACAACAGTACTTTGTGCATGGATGGTAAGACAGACATTGTTTTTTCTCCCAGTATATTTCCACCGGGATCATATGAGTATAAATGGCAGGGGCCCAATGGATTCATGCAAGAAGTGGCAGCAGCCCGACTAACCAATGCCACACCTGTTTTAAATGGAAGCTATATCCTTCGTGTTTTCAATAGAAATTGTCCATCAGAGCCGGATACCAATATTATATCCATTCAATTGATACCGCCTGCTGCGTCTCTAACGGCACCGGCAAAAGTATGTGAAGGCGACAGTCTGACCATCAGAACGACTGCCATTGCTGATCTATATGAATGGCATACACCAGGAGGTATTGTACAGACCACATTACCATTTTTAACCATACCCAATGTTACGGAGTCTGCTGAAGGAAACTATCATTGTTTGGTAAAGACCGGTGATTGTTTTTCAACGGCATTTGAGTTGAGGTATGTAACGATAGAGGCCAGGCCTCTGGCTCCGGGTATTGATGGGGATAAGGTGTTGTGCTTTGGAGATACGCTCAGACTCAGTTCAAATGTACAAGGCATCCAGAACGCTGTTTGGAAGGGACCAAATGGCTTTATGACAGAGGGGCTGACCCTTACCATACCCAAGGTAAAAAACATACATGACGGAGGATATCAGGTTTCTGTATTAAAAGACGGATGTTTCTCCGCATTTTCACAGCTCAATTTTGTTGAAGTAAAAGATTCGATAGCGCCGGCAGCTCCCACCGAGGCCAGTTTATCACTTTGCAAGAGCGAAGAGAGTGCAATACAACTTTGCATCCGCGATTATGATGGAAGTAAGGGATATACCTTTGAATGGCGCATCAAGGGCGGAGCTATATTGGGCACCACCTTTCAGGAATGTATAGAAGTGAGTACAGCACTGTTTGTTGAAGGAGAACAACTGATAGAAGTTTGGGCTCTGAAAGATGGCTGTAGGGCACTGAGTGCCGGAAATGTGGTAATTACAAAACGAGCAGCACCCAACTTTGCTGCGCAGGCCAACATTGAAGAGACCACAGTGTGCGGGACCAACAATCAAATTGAATTAAACTCTGCCATTCAGGCCCCGGAGGTAGAAGTAAATTGGACATCTTTATCCGGTAAGAACAATATTTTAAGTCCCCAGTCAGGCAAAACACTGGTAACAGGATTTGAATCCGGACTCAATGTCATAGTTTTGAGCTATAGCAAAGAAGGCTGTCTGGCATTTTCTACTGATACCGTTAAGATATTTTTACTGGACGCCCCTGATGCTATTGATGACAATTACACCGGGACATTAAACGGGCTTATCAATTTCGACCCCTTAATCAATGATCAGTTTGACGATTTTTATTCGGTACAAATTGAGACTCCCAATGTAAAGACAGGAACGCTTGAATTACAGGGCTCAGGATATAGATTCATTCCGGCTACTGGCTTTGCCGGCATAGTTACTTTAAAATATGAGTTGTGTGTTGAGGGTTGTGATAATCTTTGTGATGAAGCTGAAATCAGTTTGCAGATAGGATACGAAACCCCTTGTGTGCCGCCTACCATATTTACTCCTAATGGTGATGGTATAAATGACCGGTATGTAATTCCATGTATTGAAACAGGTAGATTTGCGGAAAATGAGTTGATCATTTTCAATCAATGGGGCGATCAGGTTTACCAGGCAAAACCATATGACAACACTTGGGACGGCAATTACGGAGGAGATCCACTGCCCACGGGCACATATTATTTTATTTTTAATCCCGGCCGAAATTCCAACAGGTTGAATGGCTTCATCATCATACAACGATAATGAGAAAAATAACATTGATATTTCAGCTGCTGGCGTTGTGTTTTGGACTTTCTGCTCAGCAAGAATTGATGTCTACACAATTTATGTTTAACAAGATGTCAATCAATCCTGCATTTGCGGGACAGGAAAAGTATACTGGTTTTACAGCCATGGTCCGTGATCAATGGAACGGCTTGCCAGGTGCCCCTAAAACGCAGATGCTTACCGTAAATTTACCCCGCATTCAGGACAGAGTAGGTATAGGATTTTCCCTTAAGAATCAGTCAATAGGAATATTTCGACAAACCACATTTGGAGGAATCTATTCCTATAAATTTTTATTGGGTGATGGGGCGTTACTGA
This sequence comes from Saprospiraceae bacterium, assembly GCA_017987975.1. Classification (GTDB taxonomy): domain Bacteria; phylum Bacteroidota; class Bacteroidia; order Chitinophagales; family Saprospiraceae; genus JADKBO01. Next base: position 704 of record JAGNSQ010000182.1, on the reverse strand, counting down.
GCATGGGTGTAGAGTTTAATGCCCGCAATTTTGTAGCCGATTTTACTGACCCTGCACTGGTAGCGACGCAAGGTATACCAAATGACCCCTCAATACCTCAGGGAAAACAGAGCATCAATATTTTCAATGTAGGATATGGCGTTTATTTCAATGCCCGCAATTTTTATGTGGGTGCATCAGTACCCCGCTTAATAAAATCTGATTTAGACTTTGATACCAACAATTCTGTTTCAGAAGAGGTGAGGCATATTTTTTTAATGGCGGGCACTGCTTTTCCTGTCAATAGAGAACTTGATATTCATACACAAACCCTGTTAAAATTCAGTGAAAATACACCTTTTGATGTAGATCTCAGTGTAAGTGCTACGCTTGATAAAAAATATACCGGAGGCTTAACTTACCGCACAGGTGGCGGCAGAGGCGACATTGGAGAATCACTGGACTTGCTGTTTGGTTTTAAGATCAATGATCAGTTAATGGTTGGTTTTTCAAATGACTTTACCACCTCAAAACTGCGAAGTTTTACCAATGGCAGTATTGAGATACTCATACAATATGATTTAGGCAAAAAAAAGGACCGCATAGTGGTTGTTAATCCAAGATATTTCTAAAATGAAGTTTTATAAATTACTACTGATTTTATTACTGCCAACCCTTTCATTTGCTCAATGGCAAATTGATAGCATGGCCATATTAACTTCACA